>JBOGOW010000249.1:0-6039 GCA_050748285.1 Pyrinomonadaceae bacterium | reverse complement strand
AGATTGTGCATTGGAGGAATTCGACCGGGCTTGGTGAGAAGCTAATGGATTGTGAACATCATAAGCTAATCAAGCTTTTTGAAAAAAACCGCGAACCGGCGGGGGCAAGCCCGCCTTCCTGACTTGTCTTGTATTTAGATTCTTTGTCATAGCTGATGATCCAAAATTTATTCGGCAAAGTCTGCAATTAAACCACACGCAGTCAGGAAGGTGGGCTTGCCCCCGCTCCTCAACGCATGAAGAAGGGAATTTGTCGTCTATGATCAGGTCGGCCAACCGAGATATCCCCAAAACACGTAGTCCGGAAGGCGGGCTTGCCCCCGCACCGCACGGCTTATTCGGCACCTACGACTGATTCGAAAGCGGAGCGGATCGAAAGTCGATGCAGGGTGAGTTGTTCGAAAAGTTCGCCTTGCGATGAGATGTCCATTCGCTCGGCGATGACCTCAAGTGCGTGTTGATTTGCGACTGGGACTCGCGAAGATCGGCCGACAGTAAGGCGGATATTGTGATCCAGAGCGGCAAGAAAGATGTAGCCCTCTCGAAGTGAATCGAGTGCAGAAGCCCGAACGTCAGCCTCAGATGCAGAAGCCCGCGCGTCAGCAAGGGCGATACCCGGAAGCCCCGTGTAACGCTCGTCTTCTGGATCATGCATCCGACCTGGAACTTTGGAATTTCGTTCACTCGTGGCTTCGGTTACTCCAGCATCCTGGTATCGCCCTTGCTCACGCGCGGGCTTTTGCATTTCGGTTTGAGACGCGCTTTCATCGACGGCTTCGGTGGCTTTGGCTTCCTGGTATCGCCCTTGCTTACGCGCGGGCTTTTGCATTGAAAGCCGATCTAGCATTGCCAGCGTCGAGCGGTCGTTAGGATTGTCCGGGACTCGCTCGCAAAGCTGGAGATATCGCACGGCGAAATAGATATCGAGCAAGCCGCCGGCGCCGTATTTAATGTCGATATCTTTCGAGCGGCGACCGAGTTTTTGCTTTTCAAGCGCAAGGCGAATACGGAGCGTTTCGGCAGCAAGCGATTTCGGTTCCGTCCGAGAAGCTCGTCCGAAAATGATCTCGCGAAGCTCCGTTTCCATGCGCTTCCCAAGCTCCATATCGCCGCCGACCGGACGCATTTTTACAAACGCAAGTAATTCCCAAACTTCTGCGGACGAACGGAAATACTCGATGATCGCGTCAGCCGAGATTGCCGTAACGCCCTTCGATCCGTAAGGCCGCAGTCGAAGATCGACGCGATATAGACTTCCTTCGCGTGTGACGGAAGAAAGCACATTCGTAAAAATTTCGACCGCTCTCGCGAAGAATTCCGATTTGTCCGCAACGGGAGCGATAGCGACCGGTACTGATAATGCGTCGTAAATCATTACAAGATCGAGATCCGAATCATAGTCCAACGCTCCGCTGCCGAGTTTGCCGAGGCCAAGGACGGCGAGCGGAAGCGTTTTGACCTCGACCGAGTAACGGCGTTCGAGTTCGCGCGTCGTGATCCAGAGTGCGGTTTCGATGCTCGCTTCGGCAAGGCACGTTTGCAGGTGTTTGGATTCGCGAAGCGTCACTTTTTGCATCACGTCATATGCCGCGATCTCGATGAGCGAGCGTGACCAGGTTCGCCGCAAAACACCGAGACGCTCTCGAAATTCGCTTTCCGTCGAAACTGCGTTGAGAAGTATCTTTGAAAAATCACGCGGCGGAAACATTTCTCCGACGACTGGAAAAAGCTCGGGACGAGCATCGACCAACGCCGCAAACCGAGGCGCGACTCTTCGCAGTTCCTTCAGAAGTTTATCCGAATGAAAATCGTTCTGTGACGGTTGTTCAGATTCATCTGAAACTTCGGCGGTTGAATCCGACATTGCGATGCCCCGTGTTTCCGTTTGGAATACACGACAAAAAATTTCATTGACATCGGTCATTCGTGTCTCGACTTCACGTTGAAATGCAGCAGTCATGTCGAATCGCATTCGTCTGGCGACCAATTCCTGTCGCTCTGAATCTTCTGGGACGAGATGTGTCTGAAGCCCGTTTTCCATCTGCAGGATATGTTCGAGCCGTCGGAGCAGTTCGTATGCACCGAATAGCTTCGAATGTTCGACGTGCGAAATATGCCCGCGTTCGGAAAGTCGCGTGAGGCTGATAAGCGTGTGTGGAGCGCGCAGCCATTCGTCTCTACCGCCGTATGCGAGCTGCAATGCCTGAGCGATAAATTCTATCTCGCGAATGCCACCGCGTCCGAGCTTGATGTCAATTTCTGTACGCGAAGCATTTCCGAGATCGATTTTTTGCTTCGAAGCGGCAACGTTTTGCAGTGCCTCATTCACGGATTGATCGGCGGAAAAGACGACCGTTTCGACCGAATCTGCAAACCGCTTGAAGATCTCAAGCGAACCTGCCGAGCATCGGGAACGGATCAAAACTTGCCGCTCCCACGCGGCGGCTTCGTCGCAGTAATATCGAATAGTGTCGCTAGCCTTCAGCGCAAGCGGCCCGACTCGGCCATGCGGGCGCAGACGCATATCGACGCGATAAGCTGCGCCTTCACCGCCTTGACCGCCGACAAGTTTTGTAACGGATTCGGCAAGCCGGGAAAAGTATTCCTTGTTAGAAGTCGCACCGCGAACGCCGCCACCAGTCGTAGTTCCTTCGACCGAATAGATGAATATCAAGTCGATGTCTGATGAATAATTGAGTTCCTTTGACCCCAATTTGCCGAGCGAAACTATGCAAAATTCAGCCGGCCGCTTACGACCCTTTTCATCCGTTTCCTGCGGCTGGCCGAATCGGTTATCGAGTTCCTGCTGCGAAAGTCGAAGTGCGTGTTCAAGGATCGCGTCGGCCAAATTTGAGATTTCCTCGGTGATCTCACTTATCGTCGCAAGCCGCCGAATGTCGCGCAAAAAAATTCGCATCAACTCGCGGCGACGAAACCGCGCGAGCACCACATTTGGTTCAAGCTGAGAATGCGTGAGCGAAAATCGTGCAAGAGATTCGAGCAATTCCTGTTTATCGCGAACCGCCGAATCGGCCCGTTTGCGGCCCAGCCACGCTATATATTCCGGCGCCTGCAACAGCGTCGTCGCGATCAGAGGGCTATATGAAACGAGTGTTAAGATATCCGAAAGCAATGCGTCGTTTTTCAAAAGTCGCTTCGATTGCGCCGGATGCTTTTCTTCGAGATGGGATAAAAAACGGCGCGACGAATCGGGGTCGGGAAGCTCGCTTATCAGAAATTCCGTATTGCTCATTTACGAAACCGCATTGTATCAATTCCGTATTTCTTTATCTTGTAGCCGAGAATGCGTTCGGTCGAATCAAGGGTGCGCGCTGTCTTTGCGATATTGCCTTTGTTCGATTTTAGCGCGTCCTGGATCATCGCGCGTTCGAAGGCTTCGACTGCTGACGCAAGCGAAAGGTCGGTCACCGTTCCCGACACTTCTGCCGTTTGCAGCGTCGGCGGAAGGTGATGGCCGTGAATCACATTCGTATCGCAGACGAGCACTGCGCGTTCGATCGCATTCTCAAGCTCGCGGACGTTGCCGGGAAAATGGTAACTCATCAGCATATCGATCGCCGGCGTCGAAATTCGCCGGATTCGCTTGTTATGTTCGATCTCATATTTTTCAAGGAAATGCTCTGCAAGAAGCAGAATGTCGGATTTTCGTTCGCGAAGCGGTGGTAGAAAGATGGAAAAAACATTTAGTCGATAGTAAAGGTCTTCACGAAATGAACCCTCGCTGATAGCGTTTTCGAGATTTTTGTTTGTCGCCGTTACGAGACGGATATTCGCCTTGATCGTTTCAATGCCGCCGATGCGTTCGAATTCGCGTTCCTGCAAAACGCGAAGCAATTTTATCTGCGTTTGGAGCGGAAGATCGCCGATCTCATCGAGAAAAAGCGTGCCGCCTTCGGCGAGTTCGAATCGGCCTTTTTTCAAACGATCGGCGCCGGTGAACGCGCCCTTTTCGTGACCAAAAAGCTCGGATTCGATCAAGGTTTCGGGAATCGCGGCGCAGTTTATCTTGATAAACGGCTTTTTGCTGCGAAGGCTGTTGTAATGTATCGCGTTCGCAATCAACTCTTTGCCGGTCCCGCTCTCGCCGCGAAGCAGCACGGTCGCGTTCGATTTCGCGACCTGCGTAACCTGTTCGTAAACATGTTTTATAGGATTCGAATTGCCGACAATGTGAGAAAAATCGTATTTTTCTTTTAGCTCTTGTTTGAGGTGCAGGTTTTCTTCACGCAACCGCTCGCGTTCGCCGCGAACGGCGTGCTCGATTCGCAAAACCTGCGCAAACATCGAACCGACGATCAAAATGATTTTCTTGATCTCATCGAAATCCGCTGATTTTTTTAGAGAAAGAGCGACGATGCCGGTCGTTTTTGAAGCCGACTTTGCGGAAACTGCGAGTACGACATTTTCAGGCATCACACTCTCGCCGGCGAGCGGCGTAAAAGTTGCCGGATTGAAAAGCCCCGTAGTTTCAGAAACCAGAACTTCGTGTAAAGCTTCGGAATCGATATGAGCCTCGATCCTTCGAAAATCGGAAACGCTCAGCCTCGCCGATTCGCCGATGTGAAGGGAATTATCGTCCGGATCACACACTGCGAAAAATGCATATCCGGCGCCTAATGATGATGCAAGTGCCTCTAAGGCGGCACGAATATTCGCATTAACGTCTCCGGTTGACGAAAGCGAATGGTTTACTTCGGCTATAATTTGTATCGGTGGTACCATCCGTAAAATGAAGGAAAAAGCGAAAGTAACACATTACCATTTTCTAATTACCCGACAAAATTGTTGCATTCAATTTCTGATTAGACAAAAATGAAGAATTTCCAATTCAACTATGAATAAAAAGCTGGAAATCATCGTACCTGAAAACGTCATCCGAACACGGCTCGAAGAGTATCTGTTCGACACGTTTCCGTCGCTAAGCCGAATGTATCTTCGCGACGTGATCAAATCGGGAAATTGCGAGGTAAACGGGAAGATTGAAAACAAGGGCAAACGTATCAGTTCCGGCGATTTTATAGAGATCGAGATCGATGAACAGCGCGAAACCGCGATGCGGCCCGAAGACTTACCGCTCGACATAGTTTTTGAAGACGACGACCTGATCTTGATAAACAAACCCGCAGGATTACTTGTGCATCCGACTCATCGTGATAAAAGCGGAACGCTTCTGAACGCATTAGCATTTTATCTGAATAAGGAAATATTTTTACGAGGTTCAGCCGAACCCGAACGCGATGACCTGAGCCAATCCAAAATCCAAAATCGCAAATCCAAAATCATCCGTCCCGGCCTGATCCATCGTTTGGATAAAGAAACATCGGGTCTTTTGCTGGTTGCCAAGAACACGCGAAGCCATCGAATTCTCGCAAAGCAGTTTCGGCTGAAAACCGTGACCAAGAAATATCTCGCGCTTGTTTGTGGTCTAGTCGAACAGAACAACGGAGTAATAAACGAGACGATCGGCCGATTTCCGGAAGAAAAACGTTGGGGCGTAAAAGCCGATGGAAAACCGGCGGAAACGCGATTCAAGGTTATCGAACGGCGCCAAAACACTACGTTGCTCGAATTAATCCCGATCACCGGTCGAACCAACCAATTGCGAATACACTGTGCCGCAATTGGGCATCCGATCCTCGGCGATGTTGATCGCGGCGGCCGTGAGCATGAGCGGCTTTGCCTGCACGCCGCCGCACTTTCATTTACCGACATGACGGGCAAGCGACGGTCGTTTCAATCTGATTATGATTTTGATCTAATGCGAGATACCCAGACGGCAAAAAAAGATTAGTTCCGAACAAACTGAAAACTTAAAGCTGAAAATTGAAAGCGCATATGCCGTTTTCAGCTCTCATTTTTTAGTTCTCAGTTTGTTCGAAGGGTGATTTTAGATTTTTGCAGTTCATTGCAGCAATAAATTATCCTGGGGTTTTTGACCGGGACCCATCAACGGTTTTCCCGACATTGTGCCGGTCATTGTTTTGCCGTCGAAAACGATTTTGCCGTTGACGATGATAT
>JBOGOW010000248.1:0-6047 GCA_050748285.1 Pyrinomonadaceae bacterium | reverse complement strand
ATCGTGTCCAACGCGGTGTTCGGTTTTACTTCATAAACGGCAGCGCGAACAGAAGCTGCGGCGGCAATGAAAAATGTAAATACGATCAGTTGATTTAGGAATTTCATTTTGGAAAGAAAGCTCAGAACGAAGTAGATAAAGGGCGGTGTTCAACGAGTTTGTACAAGCTGAGAATATCATATTAGAAGTCGGGCAGTCCACAAAAAAATGGCAGCCGAAAAAGCCGAAAACCAAAGAAAATTAACCGCGAAATTACACTAAGCAACACGAAAAAGCTCTGAATTAACGGGCGTTCGTGAAGTTTAGTGTCTTTTCGCGGTTAAAAGATTTATTGCAATGCTCTTCGAACTCTGATCAAGCACGAATAAATAATAGAATCAGAATGTCTTACGGCGGACGCCGATCTTTATTTCGACGAGCTGCTCGATCGTTATGTTCGGCTCCGTTACACGGGCTTTGCGGATAAAGTCCGCATCGATCTTGAAGATGCGGCATTTCACGACGTCTTCGGCCGAGAGATTTGTTAGTCCTTCGGCTTTAAGATCGGCGAGATATTCCGGCGTTACCTTGAAAATGCTGTATTTCACAAGGTTCTCAAAATCGGTCGTGCCAAAACCCATGTCCTTAATCTTGCCCACGAAATCCGCATCTATCTTGAATATTCTTGCCTTTACAAGGTCTTCCATTCCGAGATTCGGAAAGCCTGTCGCTTTCATTTCGGACATAAATTTTCCATCGATCTTGAAGATCGCAGCTTTGAAAAGATCGTCGTAATCGAGATTCGGAAAATTCGCCGACCGAAGATCGTCGGCAAGCTCGAGCGAAATATTTAACATCGCCGCCATCATCAGCCGTTCGTCGATGCTTTGGGAATGATCGTTATTCTTGCTGTTTTTTTCAAAATCGAATCCGCGGCTTCGCATCGCGTCGATGTATCCGCGGTTCGGAACGAAAGCGAACGTGCCGCTGCCCTTGCCGTTTACAAACGTGCCTTCGCATTCGATAGTGCCGGCATCACGAACGAGTCGAAAGCTCGCCTTGCCGTTCTGTACCGTTTCACGTGAAAGACCCTGAAGTTCATTGAACTGATAGCTCGAACCGTTTTGGTTATGGCCGCCGTTTTCTGTCTGACGTTCGAACGAAATATGGATCTTGTTGGGCGATTTTTCCTTGATACTTGCCGTCCACGTGCCCGTAAGTGACTGAGCTCCGATGAGCACGGGAGCGACAACAAAAAACATAACTGCGACGATAGCGCCGCCGAATAAACTCGTAATATTTCTCTGCATTTAAGCCTCCGATTTGATTGGTTAGTTTGGACTTTCGTCTTCTGAAGAGAAATACACCGTTGCGGGTGGGTTTGTGACAAACGGCTTATTCAGCCAATCTGGAAAAGGCTTTATCGGTGAATTTGAAATGCCGATCATCGACATTGGTTTCGGCACCGTGTTTTTTGTAGAAATTGATCGCGGGCGTGTTCCAATCAAGCACAAGGAAGTCGATTCGCTCAAACCCACGCTGGCGCGCGTTGCGGGCAACCTCGCGCAACAGCATTTCGCCGACGCCTTTGCCGCGGGCACGTTCGGACACAAAAAGGTCTTCGAGATAAATTCCGGGCAGGCTTCGAAACGTGGCAAAATTTGGATAGAAGATCGCGTATCCCAGTGCCTCGTCGCCGTCGAAAGCGATCAAACCATCGACGAATGCGTTCGGGCCGAACATAGCGGAAACATAATTTTCACGCTTTATCTCAAGATATGCGGAAATGTCTTCAAACGCGGCAAATTCCTTCATCAATTCGAAAATTGTTTCAAGAGCGGCCTCTGTAATATTTCGAATTTCGATGCTCATAAAAAGAGCGCAGCACCAAAGGAGTAGTCTCAAAACTCTTATAAATTTAAATTGCCTCCAGCTTTAGCTGGAGGTTAGATGTGGGGAGGAACCGGGCTTTAGCCCAAGTTCAGAAAAAAGTTTTCTGAATGGCTTTAGCCCCTGTTTGTTGGGCTAAAGTCAATAGGAATTTTTTAATTTTGTGTTCGGCTAAAGCCTATTCTTGTTGTCAACGATCCTCCAGCTAAAGCTGGAGGCAATTGAAGAGAGAACTTGAAGTTTTGCGAAAGTCTCCACAACTCTGCCGCAAATAGATGGGCAAAGCCCAGCCTAATCATAACCAACTTGAAACTCTTCGCTTAAAAAATTAAACTTTCACCGCGAAATAACTTGCACCGAGTTTTACTTCCTCGCCCTCGGCAAGATTATTCACTAGCTCAAAGTGGAAATAATCGAATTTTGCCGCAACGTCGGGCTGCACGCGTTTCTCATACATCTCGCGCGAACGGTCGATAGCCTCCCGCAATATTTCGTATATCTCACCGGCTTCGCGGCCATCGATGACCTTTTGCTCGTTGTATAAACGGATCTCGGAAACCAGCAGACGAGCGAAACGCCGTGCCTTAGTATGCGATTCACGCTCGTCATCGGAAACTTCGATCGGAAGCTCGGCGTTACGCTCGCGATAGCTTTTTACGGCTTCAGGTTCGGCGACCGGAGACTCTTCCACGAATGGTTCTGCGGCGTCGGATTCAGCTTCCTCGACCGCGGCCTCAACTTCGTGTGTCGAAACTTCTACTTCATGACTTTCAAATTCTTCAACCGGTGCATAATCTTTCTGAGCCGATTCCGCGAATTCCTCTGCCGGTGCCTCAAACTCTTCAACCTTTTGATCAACATTCGATACTGCTTCTTCGCTCAAGCCATTATCGACAATTGCAAAATCATTGCTGAACTCAAATTCGGTGGTTTGATCGTTGGATTCGACGGCAAACTCTTCTGCGGCAGGTTCCTCGAACTTCGATTCCTCAACAACTGATTCCTCGAAAGTCGGTTCCTCGACAGCCGGTTCCTCGAACTTCGATTCCTCAACAACTGATTCCTCGAACGCGGGTTCTTCGACGGCCGGTTCTTCGAACTTCGATTCCTCAACAACTGATTCCTCGAACGTGGGTTCCTCGACGGCCGGTTCTTCGAACTTCGATTCCTCAACAACTGATTCCTCGAACGTGGGTTCCTCGACGACCGGTTGTTCGAACTGCCCTTCTTCCGAAACATTTTCTTCTACAAGTACCGGCGATGCATCATAATCGGAAATCTCGGTAACGGCGTCTTCGGCCACTTCGACCACGCCAACGTATTCCGGCTCTATTTCGACCGACGGTTCTTCAATGTGCGGCTGTTCAAATGATTCGAACGCCGGTTCAGATACCTGTTCCTGAAAATCAGGTCCGGGTTCTACAGGAGCCGGATAGGCTTCCGAAGCAAGCAGCTCGACACGCAGCCCTGCGACGGAAACCAAAGTTTCGAGCGCCTGAAGATTCACATTTTCTTCCGATTCGCCGCCATCTACGTAAAGCACGGCAACACCGCGTTCGCGTGCGATAAGCGGAATTGCGGACATTTTGTTCGGAGCGCCAAAAGCCAGCGGGCCAAGGAATTTCGCATTGTCTGTCTGATCGGAAAACGAACCCATGCCGACCGCAAGCGATGCAATCGCGTTCGACACCAAGGTATTGTCCGTAACCGGGAAATGAATCGACCGAACATCGTCATCCGAAATCTCGCTTGTGCCGAATACTTTCCAACCGACAAGATGATCGTTTTTCAGAATGAAGAAAGCGCCGCGCGGAGCAAATTCCGCAGCCGCATCGACCAACGCCCTGAGAATCGATCCTTGCGTGTTGTTGCCCTTTATTTCCGTGATCGCGTTGCGAAGTTTTTCAAATTCCTGGTCCGACCTGTCGCCGCCAAGTTTTTCGGCTTCGCCAAGAGCGGTCGCCGTGATCATTGCGCCTTCATCGCGCGCTAATCTCAAGTGCTCAACAACGGATTCGGTAAACGCAAGGTCGAACGCGAACGGCTCGTCAAGCTTGCTGGACAAAAGGCGGAACGCCTCATCCATCTGCGAACGATGTTTTTCGAACTCGCTTTCGTAATTTTTTTGCAGACCGTTAACTTCTTCACGGATCTTTGAGATCGCATCCTTGATCTGGCCGTCAAATTCGGCACGTAAACTTTGTTCGAGTTCTTCAGTATTCACTGCGGTCGTCTCCTTCAACGGACGTAATAAAGATTATAGATTGATTTTTCGGCCAGTGGTAGTGTCGGAACGAATGGCCTCGGGTGCGGAGCGGCGACGCCTGCAGCGAACGCCAAATAAGATTATCGCCAATCAACGGTGTAAATGTCAAGAATTTCTTGATTTAACGAAATTAAATTGCAACGACGCTGATCTCGGGGTCGATCTCTTCCTGGATCATATTTTCGATTGCCATCAGCGTGCCGGTTAGTGAGCTTGGGCAGCTTCCGCAGGCGCCTTGATAGCGGATGGTGAGTTTACTATCGGCGAGTTCGATGATCTCGAGCCAGCCGCCGTCGCCCGCCAAGTATGGGCGAATGCGTTCATCGAGAAGGGCGTCGATCATCCTGAGTTTCGGGTCGTCCGAGGCGGCGGCGGCGATCGCGCCGCCAACGCTCGCCGCGGCGTTTCCATTGCCGTTTCCGTTTGTCGCGGCGACCGAATCGGCCGCTCGGATCGGTACTGCAAGCAGCGGCAAAATCTCATCCCATTCGATCGCGTCCGTTTTTTCGACCGTGATCATCTTGTCCATATAAAATACGGATTCGACGTCGCCGACCTCAAAAAGTGAAGTCGCGAGCTTATCGGAAAGCGCATCCGCCGCAGTTTTAAAGGAATGCGAAGTGCCGTGCGACACCGCTTCCTTTAAAATAAATTTCACGGCGTTGGGATTTGGCGTTTCTTGTATGTCTGCAATTTTCGGCATCGAAAAATATCTCTAATTAAAAGGATGCTAAATCATTACATTTTTGTCAACATTGAGATGTTCACCGTAATGGTTCATATCGAAAATAAATATTATGGCTCTTTTTTAGCAGATTCTATCTTTCGTGTGTTTTTGTGTCGTTTAGTGGATCCTCTTTTAATCACTGAATTCTTTAATCCGCTAATTCACACGAATCAACATGAAAATTCATCAAACTAACTCGCACAACGCGAGCGCCCGACAATCCTAAAACGCAAAAAACGAGGTCAATGCCTTTGAAAGCTATCGACCCCGCCTTTTTCACAAATATCGCTCGACGTGCAATTAGCACCGCCGATCTCGACTAAATTAATCGAAAAACGTTATTCCGTAATATGGATGTCCTCTTTTTTGTTTACGCGACCGGACAGGAAAAGCCCGCCGAACGCAACGGCACCGATAATGCCCAAAAACATGGTGATCATCCACATCGTGTTGCCCGATGTTTGCGTGTATTGATAAAACGAACCCGCAAATACAAGGATCGAGACTAAAGCAAGCAATGCATACATCATTCTCCAAACCTCCGTGTTAAATATCAAAAAAGCCGTTTACATAAAACGAATCCGGTGCTGATCGCCGATTAAATAGCCGTAGAACTGCGGCCAACCGAATGCGCGTACAACTTAATTGACAAACCTGTGTGGAACGCCCTATGTTAACTCCAAACAAATGGTAAAAGCAAGCAACTTGCCGTATCAGGGCGCCCGATCAACTTTATGCGATCAAAACTAAATACGCACGGCAGAGACAATTCGTTCTATATTTTGCAGATCGCGCAGAAATTTGACGCTGCTCCACGATGAATGGCCGAATAACGCCGCCGCTTTTTCCGCCTGACTCACGCCGATTTCCATCAATAAATAGCCGCCCGAAGCGAGCTTTTCCGCCGAACCGTCAACTATTCTACGAACAATGTCCAAACCATCGCTGCCGCCGTCCAATGCCGAACGCGGTTCGAAGTCGCTCACCTCGGGCTGCAGAGTTTCGATATCCATGGTTGGAATATAAGGTGGATTTGCGACTATCAGATCGAAACCGGAATCGGAGACGTTTGCGAAAACATCTGAATGTATTAATTGCAGCCGCTTGGAAACATCGTGTTTTCCTGCGTTAAGATTTGCGATTTCTAAAGCAGCAGATGAAAGATCGGCGCCGACAGCCGTCGCC
>JBOGOW010000247.1:0-6079 GCA_050748285.1 Pyrinomonadaceae bacterium | reverse complement strand
ATCCAATTGTTGCAATTTACCTAGCAAGTATAACAGGAAATCGGGTTTTGTTTGAACGTTTCATACCGCAAATTTGACGAATCACTTTGATGACGAACTATTTGGCGTTAAAGTAAGAAGGAAATATGGACAAAGGGGAGGGGCAAATGAGTGAAAGATTATCGAATGCAGTTGACGATTTGGATCGGAAATTGATTGAAAATCACAGGTCAAATACTGAATTATTTGCGCTTTTGGATGAAAGACAGCGGGAGTTGGGCATTCTTTCCGATGACCGCCCATTTGCGCCTTTCTTGCGACCGCAATTCTTTTCCCGCCGAATGTATGACGAGATCGCGCATGCTTCAGAGGTGCTTGCCGCTGCATTTGATCGCATGACAATTGCGGCACTTGCCGATGACAAGATACTTGCGGAACTTAGCCTGACCGAAACCGAAGAGCGGTTTGCACGTATCGATCCCGGATACGCGGAAGTCTGCAATTCGAGCCGATTGGATGCTTTCGTAGCTGGCGATGACTTCAAGTTTCTTGAATATAATGGAGAGACGCCTGCCGGAATTACCGATCAACTTCAAATTGAAAAGGTGCTCAAAAATGTGCCCGAGGTGCAGAAATTTCTCAAGGAAAACGAGCATTGGCTTCCAAAGCCGCACGTTAAACTTCTTGGCGCGTTGGTCTCTGCTTATCGCGATTTTGGCGGCAGAAAAGAAAAACCGAACATCGCTATCGTCGATTGGAAAGGTGTCTCTACCTTCACCGAATTTATTACGCTGCAGGAATATTTTGAATCCGAAGGCTACGACACGCTGATCGCCGATCCGGGCGAATTGGAATATGACGGCGAAATCTTGCGAGTCGGTGAATTCGAAGTCGATATTTTTTACAAACGCGTTTTGATACACGAATTTTTCGAACGCACTGTCGACGATCATCCGTTTCGCCTTGCATACGCCGACGGAAACGTTTGCATGTGCAATTCGTTTCGTTCAAAAATTCCGCATAAAAAGGCGAGTTTTGCTGTTGTCGGAAGCGAAAAATATGCGCATCTTTTTTCGGATCGGCAACTTGAAATGATCCGAAAACACCTGCCTTGGACGCGTCTGATTTCCGACCGCGAGGCAAAATACGACGGCAAGCCGGTCGATCTGCTCGAATTTATCCGCGAAGGCCGCGAGCGATTTATCTTGAAACCGAATGACGATTATGGCGGTTCCGGCATCGTGATCGGTTGGGAAAGCACGCCTTCAGAATGGGACGGCGCGATCGAAAATGCGCTGAATGAACCTTTTGTTGTTCAAGAGCGCGCGGCGGTTGACAAAGTGAATTTCCCGTCCTATTCGTCCGAAGCAAAGATGGAAGAATTGCTGATCGACTTCGATCCATTCATCTTTCGCGGAAAGGTCGAGGGTGGGCTTGTAAGGCTTTCGCCGCAAACGCTGGTCAACGTCGCCGCAGGCGGCGGCGAGGCGGCGATGGTTGTTTGGAAAGATATGTAAAAGTAATGAGGTTCTTTGATAAACTTGGTTTTAGTTTTAGCGGGGGCTGTTTTGTGTATTTTTTGAAAATCGGGGTGTTGTTTTTGTTTTGAGCAGCATTTTTCTATGTTTTTTTTGTTAATTACTTTGCGTTTTAATGTTTAAGTTTTGGATAAATCCGAGTTTTGGCCTCAATTTCCGAGCTTGAGTGCGAGTCGCCCTATGCCGCTTGTTTTTTTTACAGAAAAGAGACTCGGGAGACGTTATAGACGATGCACGACCTATCGAATCTGAGGGCGTTTCGCATTTTTTTTTCGCCGCCATCACACCGATCTTCAGTTTCTTTCGCATAAAGGTAAAGGGATGTTCGACCACTGCTCTCACACGTGATTTTGTTTATTGCGTTTTTTCTGACGGCTGCTCAACGTCCGATTGGCACTGTGGATAATGATCTCATCCACCAGCGTCCCTTTCTTTAGTATTAGCCCTTTCGATTCGATCTCGCCTTCAATCGAAGCAAATATCGCGTCCATCAAACCCCTCTTCACCAACGCTTCCTTGAATTTTCAAATCGTCGTGAAATCAGGTATCTCCTCGTCAAAACTTAACCATGTAAAGCTCTGAAAACTCAACCGGTCGATCACCGCGTCTTCCAACCCTTCGTCGCTCAGATTAAATGTGTACTGCAAAAAAAGCATCTTCAGTTTTATCTCGAAACCTATCGGCGCCCGCCCGCCTCGCCCCGTTCGCGCCTTATCCAAGACGCTCACAATCTTTACCAACTCCGCCCATTCGACCAATCAAACATCACCGTAGAACTCGCCTGCGAACTTATTCTTTCAGCATTAGGCAAGACGATTCTCTAAACACAAAACCGCTTCGGCAGTACGGCAAAACGCTTTGTAAAAACAGGCGTCCGTGCTGCGGGAATACAAAACTCCTTTCGCTTAAAAGAGAACCGCTTTGCAAGAATATCGAACCCCTTTGCCAATATATTCAGCCGCTTTGTCTTAATGTTTGGGCGCTTCGAAGGATATAAAAGCCGCTGATCGAGAAATTAAAAGCGCTTTGCGAAAACAACAAACCACCGATCTAAATTAAACAGCCGACAAAGCCGAACATTAACGCGGGCGCGTAAATTCGAGGCCTTTTATTTGGATGTATTGGGAAGAGTCGGTGCCGAAGGCGGCTTTTGTATATTTTTTTGTCAAGAGGGCGAGATCGACGAGACCGGTTGAGTCGGCGTACATTTCGGCATCGCGGGCGGCGCGGGCGTTGCTTAGAGCGGTGGTGGCATTGATGACGGCGAGATTGTTCGACTGCATTTGGGTAGAGAGCGCGGTGAGAGTGCCGAGTTGGAGATCGAGCTCGGCGGTGAAATAAAGCGGGTCCATGCCGAGCAGCGCGATGAGAGCTTCGAAATGTTCGACAAGCTGGGTGTAGCTTTGCTGCGACGCCGAGACGGAGTTCGCGGATTCGTCTTCGGGCGTGTTCGGGTCGTCAACGACGGTTGTGGCGCGGGCGCCGTCGATCTTTCTTTTGAGGGTTCGAGCGTCGTCGATCTTGTTCTGGTCGGCGCCGGTCGATTCGTAGAAATTGACCACGCGGGTTACTAATTTTCTCAGACCGGCGAAAGTATTTTCACGGCTGTTCACAGTATTTTTGCTTTGAGCGAGAGAACTTGTAACCGCCGTCATTGCGGTGTCGGAAGCAAGGAGTTTTGCGGAAAGAGCCGACAGAGAGATCGCCGCGTTTGTCGGTGCGTAAGCCGCTCCCCAGCTTGTAACAAACGAGATCATTTCCTGAAAACGCTGTATGTTGCGGGCGTGTCCGGTTTCGAAAATCGGCATAATTTTGCGGTCTCCTGTTGTGAAAATGTGCGAATAACTTCGCGGCAATGCCGCTTGTCGTGAAAAGAAGTTAGATCATCGGAAAGGATGTGTCAAGCGCCCGGTCAAAAAAAATGTTGACATAAGAATAAATGCGGCGTATGTTTTATTAAACCTCTTCACACTCCTGTGAATCTGTATTAAGTAGAAGTGCAGCCACCGATGTATTTTTTTCGATGCCTGTGTTGAACGAGATTAGGGACCATTTAGTGTAATTTCTTTCTAAGTAGTTTTGCCCTATTTGTTTTTAGTCGATTTGGAAAAGCCGTTATTAAAAACTGGAGAAATATGCGGAAATCAAAAAATCGTCGTGGACGCGGCAGCGTGGCCGTTAAATCTACCGAGACCGGTAAATCGAAGCCAAAAAAGAAAGTATTGTGGAATTTAACGGCTTTGATCGTCGTTTTGTTGGCGGTGGCCGTTACATTCGCAATGGTGAGCCGATGGAATGCGGAGAGGAATATTTCGAGCGCGCCGCAACCGATGAGCACACCACAATATGCGGCAAATGCGCCGGCAAAAGAATACGTTTATGCCGGCAGTAAACTCTTAGCGGTTTCAGAACCCGAAAATCCGCCGCCGGCGGATCTTGCGGTTTGGCGGCCGTCGAACGGGACTTGGTATGTGCTTGGCGGGACGGGTTCGCAGGGCGTTCAGCAGGAATGGGGGCTGGCAAACGACGTGCCGGTGCCGGGCGATTACGACGGCGACGGGAAGACCGACTTCTCGATATTCCGCCCGTCGGAGAGCAAGTGGTATGTCTTTATGAGCAGCGACTATTCGTTCTCGGTCGTCGAATGGGGACTGGCGGGCGACGTGCCGACAGCCGCAGATTTCGACGGCGACGGGCGCACCGACCGCGTCGTATATCGTCCCGACGACGCTTCGAGCGGCTTATCGAAATGGTATATCTTCCGCAGCTCCGATCTCGCGCTTCAGGCGATCCAATGGGGATTGCCCGGCGACACGCCCGCACCCGCCGACTACGACGGCGACGGTCGCGCCGACCTGTGCGTCTGGCGGTCATCGGACACTAACTTTTATTCGATCTCGTCCTCAACAAACGCACTTAGCACAATCGACCTCACCCCAACAGGCACGCCGGTCGGCGGCGACTACGATGGCGACGGGAAGGCCGATTATGCGATATTCGAGGCCTCGACGCCTTATACCAAATGGCATATTCGCAGCAGCATCACCAGTTCGATGCTCACGGAGATTGTTTGGGGTCTGCCCGGCGACATCACAGTCCAAAACGATTACGACGCCGACGGCAAATGCGACATCGCCGTCTGGCGTCCAACAAATTCCCCCGGCCAGACGGACGCCGGCCACTGGTTCATCCGCCAATCCGGTTCAAGCAACGACCTCCGCGAAGAACCGTGGGGCTTGACCGGCGATATTCCGGTTCCTGCATTTTACCGGAGATAAGTGAAATGCGATCCGAGAACCACCGCAACCCGAATAATTTGGCGAACAGACATCAGGAGAACTTGAGATGAGACGAATCCACACCGCACCGATAAAATGGTTTAAAACGGCACGACGCGTAAAAAGTTTCCGAATTGCATCCGCAGTTCTAATGATGTTTTCTTTAATGCTGCCGATAGCATTGCCGTTACCGGCGTATGCGTATTCGCGTCGGCTGCCGAGCCATTCGGAACCGCCGTTTGCATTGACTTCCGCAGATACTTCATTCAGCGGTTGGGTTAGCGAACTGGTCTCGAAATTGACGAGCGGCCCGACCGGGTTTGTCGCCCCAACGCGTAAACGGAATATGAACAGCGAATCGGTTTCGGCTACGGCGGAACTTGAAAAGCGCGTTGCAGGACTATCGAGCGAAGTAAAAGACGGGAGCAAATTCGAAGTCGGGCAGGTGATCTCGCTTGCGGTATTTCCGGTTGATAAAAAAGGCGAAACGGTAAACGGTATCGGAACGAAATGGACGGTTGCAGACCCGGACGTTGTGCGAATTATCAACGATTCGGAAGCGATAGCAACCGGGAAGGGCGAGACGCGTTTGACCGCTACGGTTGGAGGAAAGAAATTCGAGATAAGATTAAGCGTGAGCGGCGAGAGTGCGGGCAGTTCGAATGCGGCATTTTTCGACGATCCGATTGAAGTCGCCATAATCGACGATGCAAAAGCGGATTCGATGATCTCGCCGGAAAACAATCTTGGCAGCCCGGTCGGTCAGGGCGAAATGTCTTCGCCATCGCGTTCGGCGGCGGTTGCGACGGTCGAGCAGATGGGAAGCTCGAATTTTAGTTTTGGCATTCCGGTCGCTTCGCTTTCGGGACGCGGCATCGACGCCTCGGTCGGGATCACTTATAACAGCCGTGTTTGGAGCCGCTTCGGGCTTGAGGGTTCGAGGGCATTTAGTTTCAACCCGAATCAGAACTGGCTTTCACCTGGTTTTGAGATCGGTTTTGGCGATCTGGTTCCGTATGGCAATAGCGGCGTCAGCGGATATTTGCTGACCGGTCCAGACGGTTCGCGGCATCAATTGGCGTTGAAATCAACTGCCTCAAACTGCCATACATTCGAGTCGAATGACGGAACATTTATCCAGGCTAAAAGATGCGGGACGAATACCACAACTCCGCTGACGGTGAAGTACACGGACGGAACACAAGTTTTGTATGGAACGACCACCGGAGGCGGCAAGAAATTTCCGGTAAGGATCACGGACAGGAACGGTAATTACATCAACAT
>JBOGOW010000246.1:0-6080 GCA_050748285.1 Pyrinomonadaceae bacterium | reverse complement strand
GGACAAGGTCGAATCGGCTCTTTCTGTTTTCACTGAAACCGCGCCTGCAAATGACGATATTACCCTAGTCATCGTCAAACGGGTTTGACCGTCCAATGCAAAAGCCCGCACGTAAGCAAGGGCGATATGAGGTCGCAGCGGGCGGAAGAATTTTTAGCCGCAGATTTACGCAGATAAACGCAGATAATTTTTTTGCGTCTTTCCGGGTTGGCGACTTTGCAAAAGCCCGCGCGTGAGCAAGGGCGATATGAGGTCGCAGCGGGCGGAAGAATTTTTAGCCGCAGATTTACGCAGATAAACGCAGATAACTTTTTTGCGTCTTTCCGGGTTGGCGACTTTGTGTTAAATAGTTGAGAGTAAGCAATAAATCGACGCTGTTTAAACCTGTTGACCATATCGATTTGATTTCGTAAAATAAGGGTGGCGAAATTCCTCGCTTCCCGCCTCATGCAACTTCCAAGAATTAAGATAAGCCTTGTCTATTTCGTAATTTTCACCCTGCTTTTGATAGGGTTGGTTCCGCTTGTACTAACGGGTTGGTTTTTGTCTGAAAGAAGCGCCGGCGAACTTCGTTCGGTTGAAAACAGGTATCAGATCCAATTGGTTCACGAAAAGGTCAGGCAGGTAGAAAAATTCGCGCAAAGACATGGAGATCTTATTACCGGATTGGCTAGAGCGTTTGCACTTTCGGGCGATAACTCGATTTACTCGAAGCCGGAAACCGACAGGCAGCTTAGCAATACCTTTCGCGAATATCCTGACGTAGTTGCTCTTTACGTTCGTCCAACCCAAGGCGACCCTTTAGCATTGTATCGGCCCGGAACCATAAAGAAGTCTGAGGTTGACGATATCGCTGAATCAACTCTTCCGTCAGTAAAGCCGGAAGGATTGTTTGTAGGCGACCCGCAGATAGTCGGTTCGGGAAATGAGCCGGTTCTGACAATGGCCACAAATGTAACAGTCGATGGCAGTCCCAAAGCAACAATCGTATCGATCATTTCACTGCGGTCACTTTCACGAATTATTGTCGGAGCGGCATCTACCTCAGAAGACGAGCTTTGGAAATCCGGACTGCCTATCGTCTTCGCGGTCGATAAAAACGGCAACACGCTGTTTCACCCCGATCCTGCATTGATCGCCGAGCAACGCCCGCTAAACGAACTGAAAATCGTTTCAGAGTGGAAAGAATCGAATCGCCAGGTGCAATCCGGCCTTGTGCCTTTCAAAGCCAGTTATAAAGGAACTGATCACGAGATGATCGGGGCATATTCGACGGTCGATCTTGGCAATGACGTCAAGATCGGCGTGATAACAATGCAGGAAGAAGCTCGGGCACTTGCTTCAGTTGGTGAGATGCGGACACAAACGTGGCTGATCAGTTTGATATTCGCGTTATTTGCACTTCTTGTCGGTTCGATAGCGGCAAGAAATTTGACGTCGCCGATACTTCGATTATCAGCCGCTGCAAAACTGATCGCGGATGGTGATCTTTCGGCCAGGGTCGAAACCGGAAATGTAACCGAGATAGGAACGCTTGGCGAATCTTTCAATACAATGAGCGACAAGCTCGAGGAGCATATAGCAAGCCTTGCAAAAGCAGCGCGCGAAAACCGCGAACTGTTTGTAGGTACGGTGAAAGCTCTTGCAGCGGCGATTGACGGAAAAGATAAATACACTCGGGGCCATTCGGAACGTGTCGCCCGAATTTCCGTTGCGATAGGTAAGCAACTAAGCCTGCCCGAAGACGAACTCGAAACGCTTCGAATAAGCGCTCTTCTTCACGACGTAGGCAAGATCGCGATCGATGACAGCATTCTCAAAAAGCCGGCGGCTTTGACCGATGAAGAATTTGCCATTATGAAGACGCATCCGGTTCGCGGATACAAAATAATGTCGCAGATACCGGCGATGAAAGATTTTTTGCCGGGAATGTATATGCACCACGAAATGGTAAATGGGCAAGGCTATCCGCAGGGACTAACGGACAAGGATATACCACTTCAGGCAAAAATCGTTTCCGTCGCGGATACATTCGACGCGATGACGATAGATCGACCGTATTCGAAAGGGATGCTGCTGCCGGAAGCTCTCGAACGCATTGAATCGTTTGTCGGGACAAGATACGACGCTAAAGTCGTGGAAGCTCTTGTGCGCGGATGCCACGCGGGTGAGATCGGCCGCGGAGTCGTGAAATTTTTGAACGAGCAAGCCACCGCGAGGGATGTCGAAATGCCGGAGCAGGTCGCCGCGTAAATGAAATATGGAGAGTCCTGTAATAGAAGCAAATTGGCAGGTCGATGTTGGCGGCACGATCTACGAGGCTTCGTTCAACGAACTCGGCCAATGGATCGACGAAGGAGCATTGCTGCCTGAGGATAAAGTGCGGAAGGGCAATCTGCGTTGGATCGAAGCGCGAAAAGTTCCAGGACTGTTTCCGTTCTTTAACGCAAAAGCAAATGGCGACCAGATGACGGTTGTTGTGTCGCAAACAGATTCGTCGCCGGAACTCAGTGTTCCAGAGACCCAGGCATTCGTACCGCAAGAATTCAGTACCAACTCCGAAGTGTCTTCTGCTGTAACTGAGAATTTTATACGTCCAGCATCTTCCGCACAGCCGAATACGGCCTTTTGTGCGATTCATCCTAAAATTGAATCATCATTTTTGTGCCAAACCTGCAGCAAAGGATTCTGCAGGTCGTGCCCGAAATCTTATGGCGGCACGGTGAATATCTGCCCGCTTTGTGGAGCAATGTGCCGCGCGGTCGGCGAAGTAAAAGCAGCACAGTTTCAGGCATTCGTGAATTTGAATGCGATTCAGAAAGGCTTCGGTATAGCAGATTTTTTTTCCGCTCTTAGACATCCGTTCAATTTTAAGTTGAGTCTTTTCTTTGGAGCAATCTTGTTTATGCTGTTTACGCTCGGAAAAGGAGCGGCGTGGATGGGAGGTATTTACCTAATAGTGGGCGGAATTTTTTCGGGCATGAGCGCCAACGCCTTGACGTTCGGAGTGCTTTCCAACACGATCGACAAATTCATCCAGGGTAAGTTCGACGCGAATTTTATGCCTGAGTTTGAAAACTTTGACCTGTGGGACGATGTTATCCACCCCTATTTTCTGAGCATCGCTGCATATCTTTCATCTTTTGGGCCATTCCTTATCGTTTTGGCGATCGGATTTTACCTTATTACAAGTGAAATAAACGGTAAGGCCGAGGCCTATAAAAGCGATCTAGAAAAGATACCGGGAACGCAAATTTATGCAGGCCGTGAATTGGCGGATCAAAGCGGTGACGTTAAAGAAGTGTTAAAAAATATCGATCAAAAACAGAGAGATCGAATAGCGGCAGCAACGACGACAGAGGAGGCCGAAAATGAGGCGGAATCTGCGTTCAACGCCGCGCCGACCCCGTTTATAGACGAAGAATCACGCCAGCAGGAGGAGCTCTGGGCAACGGCGACTCAAAGCCGCAAAACATCGCTCGAATCTGCGATTGGGAATTCGCCGGAAACACAAGCCGAGGAACAAGAGCAAATGCTTGCAGCGTTCTTGAACCTTGCGGCACCGCTAGTAGTTATAGGCTTTATCACTTTTATTTGGGGGCTAATTTATTTTCCGGCCGCCTGCGCCGTCGCGGGATATTCCAAATCTTTCTCGGCAACCATCAATCCTCTTGTCGGACTCGATACGATGAAACGCCTCGGTGTAACCTATATCAAGATCCTCTCAATGGGTTTCTTTCTGCTCGCGGCATCTTTGCTCGTCGGACTCGTTCTTGGCGCAATCTTTGCTCCGTTCAATTTGCCGGGAGTTGGAAATCTACCGGCAAACGGTTTGGGAGCTATATTCAGCTTCTATCTAATGGCTGTGTTTGCGTGCATTTTGGGATACGCACTTTTTAAGAACGCAGATAAGCTCGATCTTGTTTCGTAGCTTACTTTCAAAGTTCCGAGCATATCGCACGTTGTTCGACGTGCGATATTTTTTTATACTTAAGATTTTCATGCGAGCAAGAACCCAGGGCTGCAAACACGAATGTTAATGAACGTGCTCCAAATGCGGAACGCGGAATATAATGCAAAAGCCCGCGCGTAAGCAAGGGCGATATGAGCAACTCCGGGTAGCAAGCGCGAATGTAAACGAGCGTGCAAATATTCAAGCTCTTAACGGTGGCGTTTCCGCCAGACAGGTGGGTCTTGATTTCGCCATTGCTTACGCGCGGGGGCTTTCGCAAAATTTATGGCATTATTTTGGCGTAGAAAAAAAGACGGCGGTCATTCCAGTTCCGTTCTTGGCCTCGACAGATCGATCGAGGAATTGCAGGCCGAGGAAGCTGCCATTGAACGCGAGATCGGTGTTCGATTTTCGAAGGCGGTCTCAAAAACCCGCGATTCGATAAACACGCGGCTCGACGGAATTTTCGAGGGTCGTAAGCAGATCGACGAAGCTTTGCTCGACGAACTCGAGGAGATGCTGATCTCGACAGACATCGGCGTAAAGACAACGATGCAGGTGCTCGAAGCCGTGCGGAAGGGCGTCTCAAGAAACGAGATCAGCGATATATCGGCGTTAAAGTCAGTAATGAAAAATGAGTTGCTTGATATTTTGCAGCATTCAATAGACCACGGCGTGTCCGCTGAAACCGAGATCGCGGAAACCATCAAGCCGTATGTATTGATGGTTGTCGGCGTGAACGGCGTCGGAAAAACAACGACAATCGGAAAGCTTGCGCAGCTTATCAAAGACGAAGGAAACGAGGTGCTCATTTGCGCGGCCGATACTTTTAGGGCTGCCGCATCCGATCAACTTGAAATTTGGGCAGAGCGTGCCGGCGTGTCCGTTATTCAGCAAAAGCAGGGAACCGATCCTGCGGCTGTTTTGTTCGACGCTCTCCAATCGGCAAAGGCGCGCAGTGCCGATGTGCTGATCGTCGATACCGCCGGACGTTTGCATAACAAAGCAAATTTAATGGCCGAACTCGAAAAAATGAAACGCATTGCGGCCCGCGAAGTGCAGGACGCGCCGCACGAAACCTTACTTGTGCTGGACGCCGTAACAGGCCAAAATGGCCTCGAACAGGCGCGGCAATTTACAAAGGTCGCAAACGTTACCGGCGTCGTTTTAACAAAGCTGGACGGCACCGCAAAAGGCGGGATCGCCGTTGCGATAGCGAAAGAATTAAAGCTCCCGATTAGATATGTTGGAATAGGCGAGCAGGTTGACGACCTTATGGTATTTGACGCGGAGCGGTATGTGAATGGATTATTTAATTAGCAGGAGGTGCCGAAATGACGCAAACGATTGAAGCAGTCTATCAAAATGGAACATTCAGGCCCTTAAAGCCTGTTTCGGATGAAATTGTTGATGGCGAAATGGTCGAGATCACGATCAGAGACAAAAAACTATCACCCGATCAGATGCTGGAATTGGCAGGGCAGGTCTATGAAGGACTTTCTGAAGACGATATTGACGAAATTGAAAGGATCGCGCTTGACCGCTCAAACTTTTTCGGAGACAGAAAATAGTGAAGTATTCACGTAAAGTTTTGCTCGATACGGATACGCTTTCTTTTTATTTCAAGAAATATCCTAAGGTTGTCGCCGAAGGTCAGAACTATCTAAGCCAATTTCAGGCGTTTTCGTTTTCGACAATCACGCGATTTGAAATTCTGCGCGGTATGAAGGTAAGAAACGCGACCGGACAATTGAAATTTTTCGATCAATTCTGCGGACAAAATGAAATTATCGGACTAAGCGATCAAATCATAGTTCGTGCCGCTGATATTTACGCTGATTTACATAAGCGAGGCTCACTTGTAGGCGATGCAGACATTTTGATTGCTGCAACCGCCCACGAGAACAACTTAGCTGTCGTTACAAATAACGAAATTCATTTCAATCGAATACCGGGCTTGCAAGTTTTGAATTGGAATAAATGAAATCGCAAGCATTTGACCTTGAGTCCTCTTTTTTCAGTATTTGAGTTTCTCCTTGAGAAAATTAACTTGGCAAGAAACACGGACAGAGAAATCGATCGACAATATTCCAGGCGCGCCCTCGAACTTGCGGGAAGGTCGGTCGGC
>JBOGOW010000245.1:0-6089 GCA_050748285.1 Pyrinomonadaceae bacterium | reverse complement strand
GCGAAATCTTTTGTTCAATTCATTGGTGAAAAAGGCTGAAAATTTCGATTATGTTGGAGAATTGGCAAGCGAGATCAAGACCTCGGATGACGGCAAGGCGATCACTTTTGTTCTACGCGACAACGTCAAGTTTCACAACGGGCAAGAATTCACTTCAGCGGACGTAAAATACACGTTTGATGAACTCTTTGAAAAAAAAGGATTCAAGTCATCGGCATTTGTTGACCAGGTTCCTCTATCGCCGGGCGAAGTCGTGATGGGACCAGACGGAAAACCTGCAAAGACCAAGCCGTTGCCGCACATACTTTCAATCGAAACTCCAGATACAAAGACAGTGGTATTCAATCTTCAGAGTCCCGCATTGCGAAACCAACTTCTTTCAAATTTGGTTGCGATTCCGATCATTGCCCAAGGCACTTCCGCAACTCAAAAAACGAACCCGGTCGGCTCGGGGCCATTCAAATTTGTCAGTTTCGATCAATCGCAAAACACGGTCGAATTTGCGGCAAATTCGGAATACTGGGATGGCGCACCGAAATTTCCGAAACTACGTGTAAAAACGGTTACCGACGCAAGTGCTTTGCAGGCTGAGCTGCAGACCGGCGGCGTGGATATCGCTCCGCTGCCAAGTAATCTGCCGCCCGATTCGCTAAACTCGCTTTCGGCTTTGCCGAATTTGCAGGTCGAGCAATTTGACGGTTCCAATATTCAATATCTAGGGATTAATACGACAGCCGCACCGCTTTCCAAAGCAAAACTTCGCCAAGCCATTGGTTATGCAGTCGATCGCGAAAAGATCGTTAAAGAACTGCTTCTCGGTCAGGCGAAGGTTGCCGGTTCGATCCTGCCGGCAAGTTCATGGGCTTATTCTCAAGGTGTCGATTATAATTTCGATCCCGCGAAGGCAAAGAAGCTAATCCAGGAATCAGGCTATAAAAATGAACGAATAAAACTCAGTTTCGCATCGGGAAATGCGGCGTTCAGTAGCTTTGTTCAAGTGATCCAGAGCTCGCTTCGCGAAGTCGGTTTTAACGTAGATGTCGATCCGGTTGACCCGCAAACGCTCCGAGACAATCTTGCTCATGGGCAATTTCAAATGAATGTCGGCGTATGGATCGGCGGAAATCAGGATCCGATATTTTTAAAGGACCTTTTCACGACGGCTAAGATTCCTGTTTTGCCTGAAATAACTTGTTGCAATCGCGGACGATACAGCAATGCCGAGGTCGATAAACTGCTCAAAGCCGCAATAAACGAGACCGACCGAGAAAAGGCGAAGGAATTTTACACAAAAGCATGGGCAATAATCGACAACGATCTGCCGCTGTTCCCGCTTTGGTATCCCGCAAATATGGTCGTTTCAAACAAACGAGTTGGAAACATAAAGGTAAGTCCAAGCGGCGATTGGGGATTTCTTAAAGATATTACTGTCAGCAATTAGACGCCAAATGCTTAAGCAACAGATGAACTTACTGATTCGCGTTTCAAATATCTATTTCGGAATAACGAAAAACGAATAGTGTAAAGCGAATAGTTATTAACCTGGTACGCCTTGCGGATTTTAAGTGCGTCAATTTATGCCGTCGAATGCGTCCGCAGGTTAAAAAGAATTTTCAGAAGCTTGCTGTTACTTAGTTCGCGGTTTAGGTGGCGTTTAATCTATACTTGACAATGTATCTGCTGGCGTTAAAATAATGGTTTGCGTGCGGGAGTAGCTCAGTGGTAGAGCGCGACCTTGCCAAGGTCGAAGTCGCGAGTTCGACCCTCGTCTCCCGCTCCAGTTTTTGAGTAGGCAGTTTGCAGAAGGCAGTAGGCGGAGAGATTTTGACTGCCAATCGCCTTCCGCCAACTGCCTACTCTCATTTCCGGCGGCGTAGCCAAGTGGTAAGGCAGAGGTCTGCAAAACCTTTATTCATCGGTTCGATTCCGATCGCCGCCTCCAAAAAAGAAAATTAACCGCGAAATACTCTAAAGACACGAAATAGAGAATGAGATTTCTTTTTCGAGTATTTCGCTTATTTCGCGGTTGGTGTTTTTTAGCGGAGGCTGGTGTTTAGTTTTGCTAAGACATCCGAACCTGGACAAAGTTCGGCTTTGCTGAGCGAGTTGAGAGCTGATTTCGATGTATCAAGAATATCGTGCAAGTCTGACGAGTTGGGATCCATATAAAGCAAGCCGGTAAGTAATTCGCCTTTGCCGCGCGCGGTCTGTACGGCACGCATTGCCGAGATTCGATTTAGCGGGTCCCAATTTCGGTCAACCTTGTGCAGCTTGATTACCGAACCGTCGTGCATTTTTAATTCTTCGACACTGCCCTCATCGTAGTCGGCTTTTATTTCACGAGCGATCGGAACAAAATCCAGCAAGGCAGTCGTGTCCATGTGTTCGCGAACGTAATCGTAAGATTTCGTCGAACCGGGATTATTGTTAAACGTGACGCACGGCGATATTACATTTAAGAATGCAAATCCCTTATGCTGCATGGCAGCTTTCAAAAGCGGAATCATCTGAGCTTTGTCGCCCGAAAAGCTTTGGGCCACAAACGTAGCGCCGAGTTCGATTGCCAAGCTGGCAAGATCGATAGATTCAAATAAATTTACGCTTCCAGCCTTGCTTTTCGAACCGGCGTCGGCGGTCGCGCTGTCCTGTCCCTTCGTCAGTCCGTAGCAGCCGTTGTTCATAACGAGATAGACCATGTTCAGGTTGCGGCGGACGACGTGGACGAATTGCCCCATCCCTATCGAGGCGGTGTCGCCGTCGCCCGAAACGCCGAAATAGATCAAATCCCGATTCGCCAAATTCGCCCCCGTCGCTACCGAAGGCATACGCCCGTGCACCGAATTAAACCCATGCGAATTCGACAAAAAATAAGCAGGCGTTTTTGACGAACATCCGATGCCCGATAGCTTCGCAACCTTGTGCGGCTCAATATTCATCTCAAAACAAGCCTGCGCAATCGCCGCACTGATCCCATCATGCCCACACCCCGCACAAAGCGTCGAAAGCGATCCCTCATAATAATCCACCGTGTACCCAAGCTCATTCTTAGGCAACGCCGGATGTCGAAATGTTGGTTTAACGTAGGTCATACGAATAGCGAGTGAGGAACCTAAGAAATTGTGGTTAAGTTCTCCGTAGGTTTGATACGTTTCGGTGGAAACGAGACAAACTTTCGTTCTGACTCCGCCTCCTGTCTTTTTATTTCCCGATAGATCGCATCCATATCGTAATCAAACTTTGCCGCGAACTCGTCTCGAGCTTTTCGCACTTCTTCGACTATTTCGTCTTTCCACATAAACTTAGTCTCCTAACAATTCTTCCGGTGTACAAATCACCGGTGTTGTAAAACCCAATGCTGTACATATATTTCTGATTCCATTCTGCATCTTTGCGTTGGCGATGTGCTTACAGTTCCATGTAAGTAAATAATCCATACCAGTTGATGCAGCAACAGCAATATGAAATGCGTCGGTTTGTGCTTTTTCAGGCAGCGGGCCTTTCTTGATCAAAGTAAGGCCAAGCTGCAAAGCGTCTTCGTTGACTTCAAGCAATTCTATACCATCGAGAGCTTCGAGTCTGATCTTTGCCATGGTTGGATCGCCAGCCTGAGCCTCGACAATGACGAATTGCGACGCAAAAAGTTCATATCTGTTTCGATGATCTTCCCACCATTCTCTCGTAATTTCCTGATGAGCTGATTTGATTAAATCCCCAGTCTTACGAGCCGTCAAATAGCTAACAACAGAGGTTTCAATGTAAACTTTTGGCGCCACACTTAAATTTTAACACGCTCCGCATGGGGCGGTCACGCGATCCTGCCATCCCGCGCCCCGCACAAAGCGTCGATAGCGAGCCTTCATAATAATCGACCGTATAGCCAAGCTCATTCTTAGGCAACGCCGGATGTCGAAATGTTGGTTTAACGTAGGTCATGCTTTTTCGAGAACCGGTTCTTGAACGGAAACCGCCTCAGGCTTTCGCGGCGGGAATGAAACTGTTTTTCGTCCCGATTCCTGCTGCCGCTTTCGAGCATCGGCCACTATGGCATCAATATCGTGATTAAACTTTGCCGCGTTCTCTTCGCGAATCCGTCTTACTTCCTCAACGATTTCATCCTTCCACATAATATTCCTCTCCCAATAGCTCTTCTGGTGTGCATATCACTGGCGGGTCAAACCCGGCATCCCGACAAAGACGGTGGATGTCCCGTTCCATCGCAGGATTAGCGATATGCCGCAGGTTCCATGTTAACAAATAATCCATGGCGTTTGATGCGGCAATTGAGATGTGAAGTGCATCTGTTTCCGCCTTTTGAGGAAGCGGTCCGTCATGGATCAATTTTTTTGAAAGCAGCACGGCCTCAACGGAGATTTCAAGAATCGGGATACCCGTCAAAAGTTCGAGACGATTCTGAGCCATTTTTGCGTCGCCGCCTGCACACTCGTCAAGGACAAACTGTGAAACATACAGTTCATAGTTCTGGCGATCTGTCTCCCACCAGGTAAGCGTGATCTGCTGATGCCCCGCAATAATAATATCGCGGCTCGGACGCGAGGTCAGATAACTCGGAATCGTCGTTTCGATGTAAACTCTTGGCGGCACTCGCTTATATTATCACGATTGTATGATCGCAATGTTGATGGAATCATGCCCGCACCCCGCACAAAGCGTGCTCAAGCTGCCCTCGTAATAATCCACCGTATAGCCAAGCTCATTCTTAGGCAACGCCGGATGTCGAAATGTCGGTTTAACGTAGGTCATATAAGTTCTTATTCCATAATCTCCGTTCGATTAGGCGAGGCAACCAAGTTGTTTGGACTCTTCCGGATACAATTCGATGCAAAAGGCATCAAAAGTGTCATTTGCGGTTTGAGCGAGTTCTTTTGTTGCCTCAGAAATTTCGTTCCTATCAGTGAGCCCTTCGACATTGGGAAACGCAGATTGTATTCCGAACGCAATGTTCTCGGGCATCGTAAGCAGACAGTCAACTTGGTCAGGAGATTCAATAGCTGCAAATCCGCCTTTAATCCCCCACGCTGCAATTGAGCCACTACTTTGTTCAAGGGGTAATTTTTCACTGCCGAACTTTTGGAGATACTCAGATAAGTCTCCTCTAAAGTTTAGGTTCACACTATTGCTCCTGAAAATTAAATCAATTGACCCAAGTGCTTCTCCTAAAAAAGGGGCAACACAGCGATTAAACATTGCTTCAGTTTGCAAATAATACTCTTGTTCATTGTTTTCATCTGCGCTGATTACACGAAGGAACTCTTTTGGATGACTCTCGAATCTAAGGCCTAAAACACAACACATCTCAAAAAGACGTGATTGAAGCCACAGTAGGTCTTCAGCCAGTAGATACGGTTGTCCCAGAAAACGACGCTTCGACCGTGATCCAACTAACTGTTTGGCCACGGCATGAACAAATTTTGGTTTATAACCAGGTTCCATTTGTTTTTATCTGCCTATAAATATTATCCGCCGAGATCGGCGTTCCGTCGTAGTTGAGTACCGAAACCAATTTAGATGCATCAACCCTCAATTCGATCATCATCAAACTTCGGAATTGTGCATCGCGATTCTGTTCGATCACAAACAACTTGTCATGTGATTCCACAAACTCGCAAAAGGCTTTGCCGAAGGGGAACGCCCGGACGCGCATGGCGTCGAGGTGGATGCCTTCCTCTGAAAGAAGTTCGAGGGCCTCTTCGGCGGCGAATGTGGAAGTGCCGAAGAAGATGACGCCAGACGGAGCGCGGACACTCTTATCCGCAAGGCTTTGTTTTTTTTCAGCCTGATTTTCGCTGGGCGGTTTTTCGGACACCGAAGCGGCGTCCGTGCGGACAAGAGTGTCCGCGCTCCGATGAGCGCTCAGATAGAACACCGGCTGCGGAACCAACTCCTTTGCCGTGTTCCATTTACGCATCAGTCGGTCCATGTTGCGGCGGTATGTGTCGCCGTCTTCGGTGTAAACGGCATATTCGTCGCGCGACGAACCACGGGTGACAAATGCTCCTTCGGTCGGATGCGTTGCGGGAATCGTGCGATACGGAATGCCGTCGTCGTCGAGGTCTAGGTAGCGGCCGTAG
>JBOGOW010000244.1:0-6171 GCA_050748285.1 Pyrinomonadaceae bacterium | reverse complement strand
AATGATGTCTGCAGTTGTGCAGCTTTTTCACTTTTATTCGTTCGTGCCTTCGCTGACGTTGTCGTCTGCGACCCACGCGACAAAGAGCCGCATCCAGTTATCTTTTTGTTCGACGATCGAAACGCCGACGCGTGTCGTTCCGTAATTCGCTGCCGAAATTCGAATCACCTTCGCCTTTACCTCCACCGGAACGCCGTCCGGCCGATGCGATCTGATATAGAGATTGTCGCCCTGCGCGATGGTTTGATTCAGTTGAAAAAGCGCGCCGAGCGTTGAGATATCGTCGGTTTCGGTCGGCTCGCTCCACGTCGCGCCGTCGTCCGTGCGACCGGAAACGACGATAGGCAGGCGCAACGCCATTCGAAGCGCGAAACGCTTTTCGTCAAACCCTTGCTGTGTGCTCGGCAGCATTTATTGAATACGTCAACGAACGTGAACCGCAACATATTAACATGTATGAACGCAAAACTTCCAATTTTCAAAAGCGATGCCTCAAATATAGCACGCGCGAAAAGGGCAGACCGAAGCCTGCCCTCTGCGATTTCCCATAGGAAGGAAAATATGTCGGCCTTTAATTTACTTGGCGCCGTTTGCCAGTTTGCCGATAAGCGAGAATAGCGGCAGATACATCGAAATTACAATCGAACCGATTGTAACGCCGAGAAATGCGATCAAGATCGGCTCGATCATTGCAAGAAGATCGGCAATAGCGGTATCGACCTCTTCCTCATAAAAATCGGCGATCTTGCCGAGCATCGCATCAAGAGCACCGGTTTGTTCACCGACTCCGATCATCTGCCCGACCATGTGCGGGAATACATTTGTCGCCTTCAGAGGTTCAACGAAATTTTCACCGCGTTCCACACCGGCACGAACCTTTTGGATAGCGTCTTCGATGACAACGTTACCCGCGGTCTTCGATGTGATGTCGAGGGATTGGAGAATCGGGACGCCCGATGAAAGCAGAGTTGATAAAATCCGTGAAAACCGCGCAACAGCAACCTTTCGCAAGATGCCGCCGAAAACCGGCAGCTTTAACAATAGAGAGTCGATAACCCAGCGGCCCTTTTCCGTTTTGTAATAAAATCTGATACCGATGGCCGCGCCGATGATACCGACAAGCAATGTCAATCCGCCCCAACCTGCCAGGAAGCTGCTGATGCCCATTACGATTCGCGTCGGCAGCGGAAGCAGTTCGCCCGGACCGAGAAGACCGATAAATATCTGCTCGAACTGCGGGATCACGACGACCATGATAACGGCGATCGCCGCAATAGCCACAACAATGACCGCGCTCGGATATATCGAGGCTGAAACGATGCTGCGTTTCAACTTCACGACCTTTTCGATCAATATCGCGAGCCGCTGCAGAATGAGATCGAGCACACCGCCCGTTTCGCCGGCTTCGACCATATGCGAATAAAGTGAATCGAAGACTTTCGGATGCCGTTCGAGCGCCGCGTAGAGCGTCGAACCTTCTTCGACGTTTTGGCGCACCTGACGAAGCACGTCTTTGAAAAACGCGTTCTGCTGCTGTTCGCCCAGAATGTCAAGACACTGAACAAGCGGAAGACCGGCGTCGATCATCACTGAAAATTGCCGCGTGAAAACCGCGAGCTCTTTTGCGTTGACTTTTTTTCGGCGGCCGAGCTTTGGGATCGAAACAACGCGACCCTTTTCCGAAGCCTGCGTCATTACGATCTGCTCACGCCTGAGAAGCGATCTCAGCTCGTCCTGATTGGCGGCATCGCGCTCACCGTCAACTATTTCGTTTAGCCGGTTTCGGCCTTTGAATGCATATGTTGGCATTGTTTTTTATGCTCCTTTCAAACTGTCTGCGATCAGCGCACCGGCGGCCTCTCACCGATCGGGCGTCCTTGTGCGTATGGGCTTCCGCCGTTTGCTTTGGGCATCGGCGCACGGCCCTGCCCGGTGTATGAAGTGTTCAAACCCGAACCGCGGTCGATCAATTCCTTTAGTTCGTCGGCGTTCGATGTGCGCTGCATTGCAACATCGAGCGTTATCATCCGTTTGTGATGCAGCGTAGCGAGAGCCTGGTTGAACGTCTGCATTCCGAACTTGTCCTGTCCGGTCTGCATCATCGAATAGATCTGGTGGATCTTGTCCTCGCGGATCAGGTTGCGGATTGCCGCATTCGGTATCAAAATTTCGAGCGCCATCACGCGGCCGTCGGCGGTCGATTTGGGCAAAAGCGCTTGGCACATTATTCCTTCGAGCACGAGCGAGAGCTGCGTTCGCACCTGCGCCTGCTGTGCCGAAGGGAAAACATCGATGATTCGGTTGATGGTCGAATAGGCCGAATTCGTGTGTAGCGTGGCAAAGGTCAAGTGTCCCGTTTCTGCGATGCGCAGTGCCATCTCGATCGTTTCGAGGTCACGCATTTCGCCGACGAGCACAACGTCCGGGTCTTGCCGAAGCGCGGTTCTGAGCGCCGAACCGAATGAATGTGTGTCGGCTGCAACCTCGCGCTGATTGATAACGCAATTTTTGTGATTGTGAAGAAATTCGATCGGGTCTTCGATCGTTAGAATGTGATCGTGTCGGTCGATATTGATCTTGTCGATCATCGAGGCAAGCGTCGTCGATTTACCGGAACCGGTCGGTCCGGTGACGAGCACTAGACCGCGCGGCTTTTTGCATAGATCGGAAACGACGGGCGGAAGTCCGAGCGCGTCGAAGGTCTTGATCTCATACGGGATCGAACGAAAAACCGCGCCGACCGCTCCTTTCTGATTGAAAAGGTTTGCACGAAATCGCGACATTCCTTTTAAGCCGAAAGAGAAATCGAGCTCGAGGTTTTCTTCGAAACGGTGTTTTTGCGCGTCGGTCAAAACTGAATACGCAAGCCGTTTAGTGTCCGCCGGCGACATCGGGCCAAAACCGGCAAGAGGCGAAAGGTGGCCGTGCACGCGAACCTGCGGCGCGGAATTGGTCGTGAGGTGAAGGTCGGAACCGCCGGCGTCCGTCATCTGTTTCAACAGTTCGGGAAGCGTAATTTGCGACGCGACATTGTCTTGTTGTTCTAAACTCATAGCTTTGGAGTATTGAAGAGCCGGCGCGCGAGAGGGCCGCGCGGCTCTTCGATTTAGGCGGGTTACTGCTTGTTGATCGATGCCTGCTGTACCGGGCGTGACCGATTTTGCAGCGAGTTGATGACCTTCTCGGATTCTTCAGCAAGCCGTTCTGCGGAATCGGCCGATGATTTGGTCGCAACGCTGTAGATGCGGCCGTCGGCTTCGGTGAAATAGAACATCCTCGAATTCACGCGGCCCGCCGCTCCCTGCGATTGGGCGACGACAACGTAAACCGTGCGGCCGCCGACTTCTTTCTGATAATCGTTAACGACCCAGCCGTTCTCATTTATCATTCGATTAATAACGTCGCGACGGAGCGATGTTGTCGGCACGCCGGCAAGCGTAGTATTCCTGCCCGAGGTAACCGAAGCACCCATCGCCGGGCCGACGACTGAGATCGAAGCCGAGCCGACCTCGGAACCGCCCGCGCCGTCGATGCGAAACTGAAGTTCGCCCGGCGTAATGCCAGCCGACTTCCAGCCGTTCGGCGCCGATTGGCCCGATGGCAGGACGGCAGTCTTCGAAGATTCCATCGGCATCTTCTTTGCTGCGACGCTGTTGCTTCTTGATTCCGAAGAAGTCATTCGAGCTTTGGCAAGCCGCAATTGGCGTAGGCGAAGCGAGCGACGACGCTTTGCGTTCAGCTTTTTACGGCGTTCCTGAGCACGGTAAAGCTGCCACCAGCGTTTCGAATATTTCTTGACGCCGCGCCAATAGCGTTTTTGCTTTGACTTGTAGCGTTTGGATTTTTTCGGACCGGCCTCGGCGTATTCCGTTGCCAACGGAATGATGGCGCCGATGCCTATAATTAATGCTAACGATAATGCGATTGTTCTAAAAAGCATATTTTCCTCCCAAAAGTTATGCCACTGTTTCCTTAACGACCTCTTCGATCGTCGTTATCCCTTCCCTCAATTTGCACAAACCTGATTCGCGCAAGGTGATCATCCCTAATTCGATCGCCTTCCGGCGTAGTTCGATCGCGCTTGCGCCGATGATGATAAGCTCACGAAGCTCATCCGTTATTTCCATCACTTCATATAGACCGACACGGCCTTTATAACCTGTGTTCAGGCAAGTTTCGCAGCCGCGCCCTTTGTACAATTTCAGGTCGGCCGCCTCTTCCTTGCTGAAACCGATCTCGACCAAACCTTCTTCGGGCACGTGCGTTTCCTCTTTGCATTCATTGCAAACCCTTCGGATCAGCCGCTGTGCCTGGATAATATTGATACTCGTTGCGACCAGGAACGGCTCGATTCCCATATTCACAAGACGTGAAATGGTCGATGGAGCGTCATTCGTGTGCAGCGTCGAAAGCACAAGGTGGCCGGTCAACGCGGCCTTGATCGCGATCTCGGCCGTTTCAAAATCACGGATCTCGCCGACGAGGATAATGTTCGGATCCTGTCGCAAAAAAGATCGCAATGCAGCAGCGAAATTCAAACCGATCTGCTCCTTCATCTGAACCTGATTGATCCCCTGAAGGTTGAATTCGACCGGGTCTTCCGCTGTCATTATGTTCGTCTCCGGCTGATTCAAAGTTTGAAGCGCCGAATAAAGCGTGTTGGTTTTACCAGAACCGGTCGGGCCGGTGACGAGCACCATTCCGTATGGGTTTGCGATATTTCGCTGAAATTTCTCGAGGCTTTCCGCTTCGAAACCGAGTTTCGACATATCGAGCATCAGCTTGTCTTTATCAAGAAGTCGAAGCACGACCTTTTCACCAAAAAGCGTCGGCAAAGTCGAAACACGAAAATCCAGTTCGCGCGAGCGGTCATCGACGCGCACCTTTATCTTGATGCGCCCGTCCTGCGGAAGTCGTTTTTCGGAAATATCGAGTTTCGCCATGATCTTCAAACGCGAGATCAGCGGATCGCGGAGCTTCATCGGCGGATGCATCACATCGTAAAGCACGCCGTCGATCCGAAAGCGTATGCGGAAATCTTTTTCGTACGGCTCTACGTGAATATCGGAAGCGCCGCGTCGCAAACTATCGACCATCAGCACGTTGACAAGCCGAACCACGGGAGCGTCTTCGCTCGCGCGGGCAAGCGTCGCAAGATCGATCTCATCGTTCTCTTCGATCAATTCGAAGTCTTCCGTGTCGCTGCCATCAAAATCGAAATGGTCGAGCGATACATCGATGTCCGAATCGACAAGCCGTTCATCGACCTTCACGCCATTGCTGCTGCTCTTCTTTACCTTGGTTCTAAGCGTCCCGTTTCGGCTGCCGTTCGATTTGTCGGTCGGGAATGCAAATGCCGCGTCGAAAATATCGATCTGCGTCGAACCGCTGTAATATTTTCCGATCGACATCGTTATCGACGCCTCGCTGGCGATCACAGGTTCGACGTTCAGCTCCGTCATGAACTTGATGTCGTCCATCGCAAAAACATTTGTTGGGTCGGCCATCGCCAGCGTCAGCGTTGCACCGACGCGCGAAATTGGAAGCACCGTGTATTTCAACGCAACTTCCTGTGAGATAAGTTTGATAACGGTGGGTTCGATGTGAAAGAGGTCGAGGTTGATGGAGGGCACGCCGTATTGCCGCGAAAGCACTGCGGTTATCACATCGTCCGAGATCATCCCAAGCTTTACCAGATTCGAGCCGAGGCGGCCGCCATTCTCGCGCTGATAGTCGAGCGCTTCGCGCAGCTGCGGCGGGCTGATGAGGTTTTCGCGGACAAGAATTTCCCCTAGTTTTGCAGACATTTCGTTAGAATAATTTTCCCGTCGGTCGGATAGACGCGAGTTAACGGGATTCGGGAAGGACTGTGCTATCTAAATACAGACGCAACGAGAACAAAACAACAACAATACAAAACATTGTTGACCTATTTATAATAGTTATTTACATCGAACGTGTCAATAACTCTTTTTTCGAACGATTTTCCACAGCAAAATCAGTCAATTTGACCGCAACATTGACCGAGCAATTGCGGAAGCCCGCTCGCAAGCTAGTGTAGTGTATCAGTAATCTCTTTACAAAAGAGGTTTTTCATGTTAAGGTTGGAGTCATGTGGAAACCAGCCGATGCGTTGATTATGACAGAAGACCAGAGACGAACGCTTGAGGC
>JBOGOW010000243.1:0-6183 GCA_050748285.1 Pyrinomonadaceae bacterium | reverse complement strand
GTGCGGCACTTGTCGTTATGTTTGTTTATCGAACCGCATCGATCGCTTTTTTAGGAAGGACATTCGGGATGAGACTTTTTTCTATCGAGATCATCGACGCCGAAGAAAACCAACTCCCTTCGCTGCATCAGGCGGCAGTTAGCTCCGCCGTTTATCTTCTGTCTCTATTATTTTTAGGGATCGGATTTGCACCGGCTTTTTTCAACGAAGAACGGCGCACGCTGCACGATATGCTTTCAGGAACGCTTCTGATCCGCGAATATTAAAAAACGCACGACGTTTAGAGGATGTCTGAAAAGTTGTTGAAGAAGATTTTATAACCACCAAATCACACCAACGTCGATGATTTTTGTGTTAGTTTGTGTGATTTAGTGGATAAATCGTCTCATCATTCTTTGTTTCAGGCAGCCTCTTTCTTTTTTTGCGGATAAACTTTGTACTGTGAACATAGAGTTGATCGAAAAGATCGTGCCTGAGATCAGGGACGCGATAGTCGGGCTTGCGTTTCGAGAGATCTTTCAACTCGGCGAAAACCGTTTTGCGATCGCATTTGACGGCGATGATTTTCGGCTGCTTTTTATCTCGATCGAACCGCGCGATCCGCGCGTTTATCTTATTCAGCGACGCCTCCGCGAACTCAAAAAGCTAAAGTCGCATCCTTCACAATTTGCGATTTTTGCCGCGAGAACACTTGACCAATTTACAGTTTCTTCGGTAATTCCAACTCCTCAAGAAAGGATAGTTGAGATCGAGTTCCGTGATTCGGCGAAGACGTTAGCTCATGCTATCGTTTTACAACTAACCGGAACATCTTCAAATTGTTTCCTGATCGATAAAGATCGAACCATTCTTTCGGCGGCCCGCAGGCCAAAAGGAAAAGGCCAGGAAGTCGATTCCGTTTATGAAGCACCGATAAGAAAAAAGGCGAGTTCTGCAAAAGCAATTCCAGATGCAAGTGATCCGGTGAAAATTGTCGATGGCGTGTCGATTTCGGAAATGCTTGATAATTATTATCAAAGCATCGATTCAGCGTCCGACTTCGAAAGGCTTGCGAATAGCGCGAAAGGCAAGATCGCAAAAGAGATCGGGCGGGCAAAGCAGCTAATTAAAAATCTCGAAAAAGACCTCGCGGCACACGGTGACGCCGAGAAATGGAAACGCTTTGGCGATCTCCTGCTTGCAAATCAAACCTCAGCGATGCGGCGCGGAAACAACATTGAGGTTAAGGACCTATTCGACCCGAACGGCGCGTTGATCGAGATCGCGGCAGACGAAAACGAATCGATAACGGACGCGGCGAACAGATATTTCAAGAAATATTCAAAAGCTCGTAAAGCGTCGGCGGCTATTGCGGAACGTACGGCCAAAGCTCGAATATCGCTCAAAAAAGGAGAAGCAATACGATCAGAAATAGATGAAGCAATCGCGAATTCCAATGAACAATTCTTGCGTGAATTCGTCGGCGAATCGGCAATGCAAGTTTCCGCGAAGCGCAACAAAACTCCCGCAAAATCATTGCCCGGTATCCGCAGATATATTTCGTCGGATAGATTCGAGATGCTTGTCGGAAAAAAAGCCGTTGATAACGACCGTTTGACGCTGCGGATCGCTCATTCGCGCGACACTTGGCTTCACGCTGCCGACTATCCGGGAAGCCACGTTGTGATCCGCAATCCGAATCGAAAGGAAATTCCGCATCGCACGTTGATCGAGGCTGCGCAGCTTGCAGCATTTTTTAGTCAGGGAAATAAACAGCCGAAGGCGGCGGTGAACTATACATTGAAAAAATTTGTCAGCAAACCAAAAGGCGCGGCGGCGGGACGTGTGCGCCTTGCAAGTTTTAAGACGATCCTGGTCGAGCCTGTGTTTCCGAATATCGACGCCGGATGATCATTCCGCAACGATCGCGCGAACCAGCTTATCCATTTTTCTTACATCAGCCGGATTCGCACCGCGAAAAACACCGCGAAGATAGCCGTCCCGATCGATGATAAAGCTCTGTGGAATTCCGGAAAATTTGCTGATCTTCATTAGATCGCCCTGCGTCGCAGGCGTCGGCCAAACCAACGTGTAATTCAACTTCATTTCTTCCGCAAAAGGCTTTATCAGTTCGACGGATTCGTCGTCAACATTCAGCCCGATAATTTCAAGATCGTCTTGCCCGATTTCTTCCTGAAGACGAACGAGCGTCGGCATTTCCGAGCGGCATGGTCCGCACCACGTCGCCCACATATTCAGCAAAACGACCTTGCCTTTGAGGTCGGCGACTGTTGAGGTCGAGCCGTCCAGATGCGAAAGCGTTGCCTGTGCTACCTTTTCCGATAAAAGCGGATATCCGGATTCTTTCGGTTTCGTTTCCGTATTCGTCTTGTTGACGGTCTCTGTGTTTACCGAGTCTGATGGAAAATTCTTCGAACCCGCATCTGAGGAACATCCAGAGAGCGCAAAACCGAACAAAGCGAACAGTAATAAACTTGCAAAATACCTTTTCATTTAATATCCAAAATTACCGAATATCCTTGAACTTCATCACTGCAAGAGCGAAAAAGGTCAGTATCCAAAACATTAGCATCAATACGAATTGGTTCAAAACTTCATTCATCCACGGATGAAGGAATGTTACGTATCCGCTCAGATCTTTGGGCACTTTTTTCATTTCGGGAACCGCCAGTTCGTCCGCCATTGAAGGGTCGCCGCTGCTGTCTTGCGTATAGCCGTCGCCCGATATTTTTTTGAAATTATCAAGATCGCGTTTCGCCTTTTCGAGCGCCTTTTCATTTTCCGATTCAATAAATTTGTATAGCCCGAGACCTTTGGTTTTATCTTGCGGATAGGCGCCTTCCGGTTCGAGTGTCTCCAATCCCGAAAAGCGTTTCATCGTATCAAACGACCACGCCGCCGGTATCGTCATACTGGCAACCTTGCTCAAACCTTGCGGTACGCCGACGAGTCCAGAAAACAGGATCTGCGGAATAAGGATCAGAGGCACCAAACTCGTCGCCATTTGCGATGTGCGCACGAGCGATGAGATAAGCAGACCGGTCGCAATGCCGACTGAGGCCGTTATGAGCATCGCCCAAAATTGCGGTATTCCGCCAAGATCGCCGGGCATTGGCATCAGTCCAACAAAGTGGAAAAATTTCAAAGGCACGTAAAGCAATACGCACTGTAGAAAAACGATAAGCCCGAGTACGAATATTTTCGAAAAAATGTATGGAAGAATTCCAAGGTTGAACATCCGTTCACGCTTATAGACCGGATTTTCTCGAACTATCTCGCGTGCAGAAACCGAAGTGCCAAACCAGACAGCGACTATCGAAATCACAAAATAGACAAAATCGCGCGGAAGATTTGCACCCATGACAATAAACGTCAAAAACGCGATGATCGGCGCCTGTGCGAACAAAATAAAAAGATTCAGTTTGTCCTTTAGCAAGACTTCGAGATAACGATGCGAGAGCGTGAACCATTGCCTGATCGAACCAAATATGCCAAGCCGGCGGCGTTTGTTTTTGCCGCCGCTCGGCAGCGTGCCGAGCTGCTTAAGCGGTTCTTCGACAAACGACTTGAACTCAGGTGTTGCGAGATATTTTTGACGCCAATCTTCGGCGGCGTGATCCTCAAGGTTCGAGCGATTAGCTTCACCGTGCTGCTTTACGCCTTCGCTTACAGGCGCCTCCAGGCGGTCATAAAGGTCTTTGAAACTCGTTGCCTGAAGATGTTTCAATGCTTCGTCCGGCTTTCCGAAATAAACAAGCCGTCCGCGCATTAGCACCGCGATCTTGTCGAAGAGCTTTACGTTCTCCATCGCGTGCGTCGTCATCACGACCGTGCGGCCGGATTCGGCGATCTGTTTGAACAGTCGCATTATCCGATCTTCGGTTCCTGGATCGAGACCCGAAGTCGGTTCATCGAGAAAGATCACCGAAGGCTTTGTGATCAACTCCACAGCTATGGAAACACGTTTTCGCTGTCCACCAGAAAGTTTTTCGACCGACACATTTCGGCGTTCGGTCAAACCGGTAACATCAAGCACTTCGTTCACGATCTCGTCGATCTCGCGCGACGAAACATCGCGCGAAAGCCGGAGACGCGCGACATAGTAAAGCGTTCGATAGACCGAGAGTTCGCGGTGGATGATATCGTCCTGCGGCACATACCCGATCGCCTGTTTAAGCGAATCGAAATGCCGGCCGAGATCAAGATTATTGATCAGGACATTGCCGGTCGCCGGCGGACGCACGCCGTTCATCGCTTCGATCAGCGACGATTTTCCTGCACCGGAAGGGCCGAGCAGCCCGACAAATTCATTGGGCTGGATCGAAAGCGAAATGCCGTCAAGCACTTTTATCCGCACGCCGGAGCGACCTTTTGTTTCGCGGCCGATGTTTACAACATCGATCCGAGTTTTCGAACGCGAATCGAACACACAGACGTTTCCAGCCTGATCGACACGTATGACAAATGTTCCGACCTGCACCGAGTCCGTCGGACGAACCGCCTGTCGCGAAACGCGCGTGCCGTTTATAAAAACGCCGTTTGTCGAATTCAGGTCTTCGACAAAGATCTCGCCGCCGGCCTGACGCAGCTTTGCATGGTGTTTCGAGATCTGCAGCCCATCGATGCTGATGTCGTTTTTTTCGTCGCGGCCTATGCTCAATTCGGTTTTGCCGGCGAACGGCACCGTCATCAGCAGCTGCGGCTCTGCGGCATCGCCTGCCGTTGTATCCGACGGCGTCCGGCCGAGATTAACGACCATCGTCTTGGACGAATCGGCCGCAGCCTTCGCACCCTCGATCGCCGGAACCGAACGCTGACCCGGAAGGCTCGACCCGACGGGCGCGATTCGCGTCGGAGACGCAAACACAAGCATCGGTCCGCCCATTCCAAGCTGGATCTTGTCGCTGTGATAAAGCGGCGTCGGCGTCGAAATTCGCTGTCCGTTGATAAGCGTTCCGTTAAAACTTTTGTTGTCCTTGAGCACGATCTCGCCGTCTTCGAAAACGATCTCAGCGTGTTTTCGAGAAACGGTTCCCGACGACGCATCAAAGATCACGTCGCAATCGGCTTCACGGCCAAGCCAAAATGGCGTTCTCGTGATCTTCACCGGCGGCTTGTCAGGTTGTGATTCAAATTCGAGATGGGCGTTTGGTATCTGCACCGGCATTGAAGCCGGTTTCGCAGGCGGAGCCATCGCTGGCGTCGGTGTTTGAGGTAATTGCTGCGGTGTTGGTGAAGCCGCGTTTTTAACATCGAGCCAGATAACGACAAGCGACGGGCCATCAGCACCGAATTGAAGCTTGCTGCCGATCGGAACCGGCTGCGGCTGTGCGATCTGTCGTCCGTTTAGAAACGTTCCGTAGCTCGAACCGAGGTCGGCGAGATACCACTGATCGTTGTCCCAACGCAACTCTGCGTGCTTTCGCGAAACCATCGGGAATTTTTCGTTTTCGAACGTAATGTCGCATTCGAATGCATCGCGGCCGATCGTTACGACCGCCTTGCTGAATTCCCTCTCCGTGGTGTTTCCACCGGCCGGATTTACGTCTGCGAGTATGATGTTCATCTGGAAAGTCTATTCAACGAAACAAAGAGCGTAAGAAAACTTCCCTACGCTCCTCGAAAAAAAATCCAAATTTTCGGCCTATTGCGAGCGAACCAACCTGAAACCCAACTCGGCGCTCCGCAGGCTTCCCGCCACCGCAACTCTGAACGAGGAAGTTATCGCATCCGGCCCTGTCGATTTTTGATATGCCGATCCGCCGCGGAGCATAAAATGCGGTTCGGGCATAGGTTTTACCTCACCTGTGCTGCCGGGATAGAGCGATGCCGGGCTCGACGTCCATTCAAAAACATTGCCGATCAGATCCTGAACTCCCCATGAATTTGGACATGATTTTGTGCCGACTGCGACAGGCTCATTGAACCCAGTATCTATATAAGCGCATTTGGAATCGAAATCATTGCTCCATGGATAGCGGTTGTTCGCGGCGCCGTTTTTCGCAGCAAATTCCCATTCCTCTTCCGTCGGAAGCCTATAGGTAACGCCGTCGCGTTTCGAGCGCCACGCGGCAAACTCTTTAATATCATCCATATTCACAAACCTGATCGGCATATTTTCTTCGCCGCCGATCGGTTTTCCATTTACCCAATGAGCAAGGAATTTTGTGTTGCTCTTCGGTT
>JBOGOW010000242.1:0-6185 GCA_050748285.1 Pyrinomonadaceae bacterium | reverse complement strand
ACGATAAGGAATTCGCCTCAACGGATTTCTTTCAAAAGATGCAGTGGCTTAAGTCCGAAAACGAAGATCTTTACGATCCCGAATATACCGACCTCATTCGTGTCGCATTTACTTCCCAATTCAGTCGCGGACGATTGTCCGATTTGGTAAGTCTTTTGTCGGGACGTAATTTCGAGACGCGAACTTTTGAAGATTCAATCGCCGAGAATTCCTTCAAGCGTCTTGCAGAGGGCGTTAGAAGTTTCATTAACGAGACTAATTTTAAGCGTTTCCTGATGATTATCAAATCAGCCGGATTTATCGATTCGAAGCTAATACGTTCACAGAATGTGCTGAATTTTGCTTACATTATTTACTTGAAACTAAAGGCCAATGACGAAAGTTCGGTTGCTATCGAGAGTTTTGTGAGGCGCTGGATGGTTTATTCGGTGTTGACGGGGCGTTATTCGGGTTCGCCGGAGTCCGTTTTTGACTTCGACGTAAAGCAGATCGATTCACGACCGTTTGGGGAATACCTAAGAGAAAAAGAGGAGGGTGAACTCTCCGAAGCTTTCTGGAACGCTGCTCTTCCCCAGAGTTTTGACACTTCGGTTGCGAGCAGCCCATATTTTCACGTGTTCCTCGCGGCACAAGTAAAATCGGGCGACAAGGGTTTTCTCTCTCAGCATGTTTCAGTTGGCGATCTCGTTGCTTTGCGTGGAGATATTCATCATCTTTTTCCAAAGGATTATTTGAAAACTAACGGACTTGACCGAGGGCGGTATAATCAAATTGCGAATTACACTTATATGCAGTCGGAAATCAATATCAAGGTTGGAAATCGTGCGCCAAAAGATTATTTTGATATTATTCGTCAACAAATAATGTCGGGTTCGCCGTTAATAAGTGGAATTTCAACCGAAGATGAATTGATCGAAAACCTCCGCGCAAATTGTGTTCCCCCAGAGATTATGGAAATGAGTGTCGATGATTATGCAGATTTTCTAAATCTTCGTCGCCGACTTATGGCAACTAAGGTAAGGGATTATTATTTCTCACTTTAACGACTTGTTTAGGAACTTTCACGTTCGTCAAAAAAGTTTACACCGATTAGTTATCGGGTTAAGATAGAGTTGTTATGAATACGAAAACGATCAACGATTCGCCGGTGTGGAAGCAGTTTGAAACCGAAGCTAAGAAGCGGCGGAGGAATCCGGTCAAGATTGTGGTTGACCTGATTAAAGAGCAAATGGAAATTTGGGAAGACGAAGCTTTGGATCGAGCGATCAGGCGTGACGTGCAAAAAAGCGGTTACACGGAAGACGATGCCGTAGAACTTGTGCGTCAATATCGACGGGAGAAGCGCAAAAATGCCTCCACGTAAGGCGCGTATCGGGGTTGTTTTTGATACCAATGTTGTTGTCGAATTTTACATTAGTGTAAATCCGAAATCCGCGTCGCGTAGAATTCTTCGTCACTGGCGTAATCAAAGAAGATTACAAATGGTCGTCAGCGATGAAACTGTGGAAGAATATCTTAAAGTTTTGAATCGTTTGAGCGTTGCACCGCAGACGATAAAATCACTAGCTGAGCGAATTGAAAAGCGAATTACAGTCACCAAAGTATCTCTCGGCAAACGGCCGACCGAAAGCCGCGACGCGGATGACAATTTGATGTTGGCTACGGCACATGTCGGCAAGGCGGAATTTCTTGTAACCAGCGACAATGACCTTTTAGATATTTCCGACACAGACAAAAAGAAATTCAAATTTCGGATTGTTTCACCGGCTGAATTTTTGAAAGCCATTGGAGAATGATTTGGAATCATGGCAGATTTAAACTCAAATTTTGCGGGAATCAAATCGCCAAATCCTTTCTGGCTCGCGTCGGCGCCGCCGACGAATATGGGGTCGATGGTTGAGCGGGCGTTTGATGCGGGTTGGGGCGGGGCGGTTTGGAAGACTTTGGGCGAGCCGATTGTGAATGTGTCGTCGCGGTTGGCGGCGATCGATTATGGCGCACTGCGGATGATCGGGCTGAATAACATCGAGTTGATCACCGACCGGCCTTTGGATGTAAACCTAAAAGAAATTGCGGAATGCAAAAAGAAATATCCGAACAACGCCGTCATTATTTCGCTGATGGTCGAATCAAAACGCGAAACTTGGCATGAGATCGTCAAGAAATCTCAGGATACTGGTGCCGATGGATTTGAATTAAATTTCGGCTGCCCGCATGGAATGAGCGAACGCGGAATGGGCGCCGCGATGGGGCAGGTTCCCGAATATACCTGCATGGTGACCGAATGGGTTAAGGAAGTTTCGGACATTCCGGTTATCGTCAAACTCACACCTAACGTCACTCATATCGTTCCGCCCGGACACGCGGCGCAGAAAGGCGGTGCCGATGCGGTTTCGCTTATTAACACGATCAATTCGATAATCGGCGTCGATATCGACACGATGATCCCGCATCCGAACGTCAACGGAATGGCGGCCCACGGCGGTTATTGCGGGCCGGCGGTCAAACCTATTGCCCTCAACATGGTTTCGGAATTGGCGCGCGATGCCGAGTTTAATATTCCTGTCAGCGGCATCGGCGGAATAAATACATGGCGCGACGCGGTCGAATTTATGCTGCTCGGCGCCGGAAATGTTCAGGTGTGCACCGCCGTGATGCATTACGGTTACCGCATTGTCGAAGATATGATCGACGGACTTAATAATTACTTAGACGAAAAAGGCTTCGAATCGGTGAACGAAATTATCGGCAAGTCGGTCGATCACGTAACCGACTGGGGCAATCTAGATCTGAATTACGACGTAAAGGCCCACGTGAACGAAGAGCATTGCATCCGCTGCAACCTTTGCTATGTAGCCTGCGAAGACGGTGCCCATCAGTCATTCGAATTCGTCGAACGCAACGGCGTCCGTTATCCGCGCGTTATCGAAAAAGAATGCGTCGGCTGCAACCTCTGCGCGCTCGTCTGCCCATCACCCGGCGCAATATCAATGATCCGCGTTGACCAAGGCGGCCCAACCCAAAGCTGGAAAGAGCGAACGGCTGCGAATTAAGTCCCCCAACATTCAAATTGAATGACATCGATCGCGCGCCATCTTCTTTGTAATTCAATCGTCCTATCGGTCAATCTGAATATATTTCATTCATTGTTAATTCAGTGTGCAAAAAAGTGTTGACAGATGGGTGTCAAACAATGTAACTTAATTGAGTAACGATGTTAAACCATCGTTTCCCTTCGCCACCCGATGCGAAACTATTTACTCGAAAAACTCAAATCATTCCTCAGCTCGTAAGAGCGTGAGGAAGCCGAAACGAATCGGACACACGGCCAAACCCTCAGTAGTCCTGTCCTCGATGGATCGTCTTCTCGATTCTTGCATTACCAACGGTGGCAACCAAATTCAATATTCCGTGTGTCCGATCGATTCAAATAGTTTATGCCGGCAGAACCGGCTAACAGTTAAAAAAGGAGCCAAACAAAATGGTGTTCGGTAAGAAGAAAAGCGTCGCCGGTCTCGATATCGGTTCTAGCTCTGTAAAGATGGTCGAACTCGAAGGCAGCGGCGACAGCTACAACCTTGCGGGTCTAGGTATCGAAAACGTGCCTGATGAAGCGATCATCGACGGCCAGATAATGGAGTTAAACGCCGTTTCCGACGTTATTCAAAAGGTTTGTTCAAACCACAATATCAAGGCCGACCGCGTCGTAACCGGCGTAAGCGGTCATTCGGTGATAATCAAAAACATCGTCCTTCCAGCGATGAGCGATGATGAACTCGAAGAATCGATCGACTGGCACGCCGAAGAGCATGTCCCGTACGATCTGGCAGACGTCAGCCTCGACTATCAGATCACCGGCCGCACATCCGATGCAACACAGGTTTTGATCGCGGCGTGCAAGCGTGACCGCATCGACAATATTCGTCAGGCGATACAGTTAGCAGGAAAAGAGCCGGCTGTTATCGACGTCGATACATTCGCTCTTCAGAATTGCTATGAAATGAATTACCAACCGACCGATTCACAGGTCGTTACGCTTTTGAATATCGGAGCTTCGACGATGAATGTGAATATCGTAAAAGGTACGCGCTCGCTATTTTCGCGCGACATCACGATCGGCGGAAGTCAGTTTACGGACGTGCTGCAGCGAAGCCTCGGGCTCAGCTACCAACAGGCGGAGGCGGTGAAACGCGGCGTTGTGAATGCGGCGGACGGGGTTGAAGAAAAAGCGATCGAACCGCTGATAAGCAATGTTACCGAGATCGTCGCGATGGAAATTCAGAAGACCTTCGATTTCTATCGTGCTACCACCGAAGACAATCAGACCGTTGTTCAAAAGATACTTATTTCCGGCGGCGGTTCAAAGCTGCAGGGGCTCGCATCCGACCTTTCGGCTCGGCTCGAGCTGCCGGTCGAAGTTCTCAATCCATTCCGCAATGTGAGCGTCGATGAACGCAAATTCGATCGCGGATACCTAAATGAGATCATGCCCGAAATGGCCGTAGCGGTCGGGCTTGCAATGAGGGGAGTGTAACAAACCATGATCAAGATAAACCTACTAAATTCAGTTACCGATCGTCAGGGCGGAACAATTCTTGCCGTTGACCGAAAGGTCGGAAGCCCCGCCACTCGCCTTTTGCTGATGTCGCTTTCGGTGGTGTTTCTTCTGCTCGCCGTTGTCGGCTGGGATGTTATCAGCAGCCAGATGGCAAAGGCCGATATGGAAAAGCAGTTGGCCGAGCAGAAACAGATCGCTTCCGAGCTGGAAGCCGTGATGAAAGAGCAAAAAGAGCTCGAAGACAAGATCAAAAGCATCGACCTTCGGATTGAGGCGATCAAAAAGCTTCGCTCGGAACAGGCAGGCCCCGGTGCCGTACTTGCCGCTGTTCGCGAGCGGATCTCGATGGTTCCGGGTCTCTATCTCCAAAGCGTCGAACAGAAAGGCGATCAAATGGAGATCAAGGGCAACTCGCCGGATGAATCTGCGGTTACGCAGTTTGGCCGCAGCCTCGAATTTTCGAACGGCCTGTTCTCGAATCTAAATATCGAAACACAGCGTCAGGAAGTCGTGAACCAGAACGCCTCCACGCCAAGGAACGGCGGCGAAGCGGCAAAGGTCAATTTGGTCAATTTTACGATCAAGACGGCCTATACGCCATCGAAAGCAGCGAGTGCAAACAATGCAAATCCTACACAGGCTTCGGCAGCGCCGGCGGCGGCGCAGAATCCTGGAGCAGTGCAGGTAAAGAACTAGGCCCGACGCTAACGGGCGAACCGATAGATCCCAGGAAAGAAGGAAACTAAGATGATAGAGAAACTTAAAAACCTGAAATGGCATTTTCAACTGATACTGATGGTCGCGATCGCTTCGCTGCTCTACTTCTCGGTATGGTATTTCGTAACCAGCGTAACCCGTGAAGAGGTTGCAGTGCTTAACGACCAGGTTTCACAGTTGAAAGCAAAGAACGAGGCCGCAAGGATCGCAACGCAGCGTATCAATGAGTTCCGTGCTTTGTATGCAAGCAAGGCTGCTGAATACGACGAACTGAAGGTTCTACTTCCCGAACAGCGTGAGATCACAAATGTTCTTCAGGGACTGCAGGACAACGCCAAAGATGCGCGGATGCTGGTAATGCGGTTTAGCCCGCGCGACGATACGCAGCGGGACAGCATAATGGCAAAGCCCGTCGAGGTCGAAGTTGACAGTAATTTTACAAATGTACAGGCCTTCTTTGAAAAGATGGCAAAGCTGCCCAGGATCGTTTCGATCACCGATTTCAAATTGAATCAACTGGATAAGCAAACTGCCGAAAAGACCCTGCATGCATCATTTCTGCTTACCGCATATTACGCCGATCCGGAAGTTCTGAATGCGAAACCGGCACCGGTAAAGCCCGGAGCCCCCGGTGCACCAGGAGGAGCGAAACCAGGTGTTCCCGCAGCACCCGCACCCGCAGCCAAATAACCCTTTTGCCATACGGCGCTTCCATAATCTGAGAGAAAAGCCATGATCAAAACAACGATATTTCGTAGAATTGTCACCGCGAGCACCGCGATATTTGCGGTAATTCTGATCGGCGGAATCGTTTCCGACGCAGCCGCTCAGTCCCGCGATCCGTTCGCAAAGCCGGGTTGGGCCCGAAAGCCCGCCGACAGAACAGGTCCCGGCGGAACACCAGGGAAAG
>JBOGOW010000241.1:0-6212 GCA_050748285.1 Pyrinomonadaceae bacterium | reverse complement strand
AAATTATCGTGTTATTGTTCTATTTATTGGTTTAGAATGTTTCAAACATTATGGTGAATGCCTCGCCTCATCCGTTTGCACTAAAGTAATCCTATGTTGGCAATTCTTTCAGAGCTCCATCAAAAGCCAGTTCAGTCATCGTTATTCGGTGAATCTGTCGCACCGAAGAAATACTTTCAAATTGAATCAGGGACTCACTCACGGGCAGTCGGTGAATTTTGGACCGCTAAACAAAGACAGGCCAATTCAATTCACGAAGTAGCATATCGAGCTTGTTTCAAGGCTCAACTTCCTAATTACTTTATAACGCTTCTTACCAAACCAGGTGACATTATTTACGATCCTTTTAGCGGTCGTGGAACGACAGTGATCGAAGCTGCATTATTGGGCCGAAACGGTGTTGCCAACGATATAAGTCCCATAAGTAAGATATTGTCCGAAGGCCGTCTCTCGATCCCTAATATTTCTGATATCAAACTAAGACTTGAGAAAATTGTGCTTGATAATACAAGAACATCGGATATCGATTTGTCAATGTTCTTTCACAAAGACACATTAGGAGAGATCGTGTCCTTAAAGGATTATTTCGCATGGAGAACAGATCAGAGCAGTCTGGACGAAATAGATAAGTGGATTAGAATGGTGGCCACAAACCGTTTGACTGGGCACTCAGTAGGTTATTTTAGTGTTTATACCCTTCCTCCAAATCAGGCGGTTACACCTGACCGTCAGGTCAAAATAAATATTAAATACGAACAATTACCGACTTACCGAAATATTAAAGAAATCATTTATAAAAAAAGTAAAAATTTACTTGGCGGTCTCAGCCGTGAACAAATTTTAAATATAAAGAACTCTAATGTCACTTTTTTTACTGGCGACGCCCGTGAAACTGATTTTATTGCTGATGAGTCAATTGCACTAACCGTTACCTCTCCACCTTTTCTCGATATTGTCCAATATGCCCAAGACAATTGGTTACGTTGCTGGTTTAATGGATTCGATGCAAAAAAAATCGAATCGGGAATCACGATGTCTAAGAAAGTGGATGATTGGACAAAAGTCATGAGAGACGTATTTAAACAACTCTACAGAATTACTAAACCCAATGGCTGGGTTGCATTTGAAGTTGGGGAGATCCGTTCAGGCAAGATAAAACTTGAGGAGTATGTTATCCCTTTAGGTGAATTATGCGGACTCGCTTGTGATTGCGTAATGATCAATGAACAGATATTCACGAAAACGGCGAACATTTGGGGCGTGAGTAATAATGAAAAAGGAACAAATTCTAATCGAATCGTAATTTTTCAAAAAAAATAATATGCCTCTAAACTCAGGTTTACTTTCATGGGATATTGTCGGAATCGCAGACGCCTTAAAAATCACGGTGGAGGATGTAAAGGAATATTTCACGGACGGTAGGCGTATTTCGTTTATTTTAGAACGGCAGCTCGCGAAAGAAGTTCTAATGGGACGCCTTGCTCCATCAGAGGGAGCTTCTTACGATATTGAAGACTCAAACGGTGGAAAATGGGAAGTTAGAAGTATCTCTCGTGGCGGCGTATATTTTTCGCCTAGCTACATGGTCGGCTCCGGACGAAACTTTAAATTGGACGGATTAATTTCAAAACTTGAATCAATAAAAGGCTACGTGGTTTCCGACATCGAAAACTTTCCCAATGTTCCCTTTTGGATCATCCCGTCCGAAACTGTTCTCCTTTGGTGGAACGAAGGCTCACTTGGTGTTATACCAAGATATCGCGTGTCAAAGCTTTGCGGCTGCTCAAGACGATTTACCCTGAAATTCTTATTTAACCCAGATTACGCGATAGAGTTTCTTTTCGTCTTTTTACTGCTTTGCGTTCTTGGCGACTTTGCGTGAAACAGGCTTTTTTCACGCAAAGCCGCAAAGCCCGCAAAGAAACCGCGAAGAAGAAAAGGAAGAAGTAAACGATATTTTTTCTAACGTTTAATCTGAAATCCTATAATTGCTTCGCCTGCATTACCGGCGGATTTGCGCATTTCGGCTAACGCGCGGTCGAAGCTTGCTAAATCCAGGCACAATTCCTTCGGCGCATTGGCAACGACACCTTCGGATGCGAATTGAATCGAACGGTAAACCAGCTCTTTCAAAAAAGCCTGCGTAGAGCCGTCTGTTTTCTCGACGATCTCGTTAATATCCAGTTTCGAAAGATCATAAGTTTTCAACAACGAATCCAGATATTGCTTTCGCAGTTCCGCAGTCGGTGGGCCAAAATAGATACATTGGCTTATTCTGCCAGGACGTTCCCGAATTGCGGATTCGACTCGTTCAATAGAATTCGTTGTCAAGATAAAGATAATTTTGTCATCGGGTTTGAATCCGTCAAGCTCATCCATCAATTCGCCCAAGGCAGTGTTGTGATAATTTATTTCACGCGAAGAGTAAACAAGATCGACGTCTTCCAGCACAATCACGGATGGTTGCAGCATCCGGGCAATGTTGCAAACTGAACGGATATGAAGCAGTGACAGTCCTGATGTTACGACCGTTGTAGCAGACTCAAGTTTATTAGAAATAAAGCGAGACGTGAACGTTTTTCCTGTTCCGGGAGGTCCGTAAAAGAGCACGCCTCGGCGAGCCGGAAGCCCGAAACGCATCAATTCTTCACGTCGTTCGTGAAAATCGATTATAGTTCGCTGAATAACGTCACGCGTGTCGTCATCCAATACGATCTCGGCCTCGGTAACGGGAGGTTGAGATATGAATAGCGGATCTACCTTTTCCCGCATCTCAAGACCACCATATTCATCGCGAACTTCTTGCTGAAACGATATCTCGATGATTTTGTTTTTATAAATACTGTTCGCAGATGCGTTTTCCAGAATTGTTCTTATGACCTCGTCTGCATCACTCGACAACTTTGCTGCTACCTCAATGCTTACTTCATTTGAATATTCTAGGGTTCGGATGCGAATTACGCCGCACGAAGTGCTTAGGACTTGCGGTACTAACCAGAAACAATCTGTCGCATAAAACCCTTCGCGATCAACCCCGATCGACCGTGATTTATGCTCTGCAGGTCTTACAAAACGATTTGTCTCAATGTAAAACTCGCCGTTCAAAATGCCCGTAAGGTTCTCCGCGTGCTGCGATTCCAAACATTCTGCCGACAAAGTTTGAGCATAAGCCTCAGCCGAGTTGAATATATCGACGAACCTATATCCGGGAAGCGATTTCGTGTAAACAGAATAATCTTCAAGATTGCCGATAACTTTCTGAATTCGACTATCGATAAACTTTCTTGCAGTAAAAATCCTGTGTGTTAATACACCAAGCGGAATGATCGCTAATAATATAACGGTTCCGCGAAACGGATAATTCGCAAGGAAATAAATGATGCTAAACAGAATGTATAGCACCGATATAAGAAGTGTAAAGTTTATTAAACGAGGGCTAAAATTCATAAGATTTCCTGAACGGATATTTTATCGAGACTGCCGCAACAAATCTGCTAGACAATGATGAAAACATACTCCAAAAATAAATTCGTTATGCAGATTCGTCGTCTCTACTTGAAACCTTAGATTCGATGTAAGAGTATAACAATAGACCAAAATTCTATCCGAATAAAATTAAAATAGGCTGAATGACATTCATTTTTGGTGTCATTCTTTAGCCACAAATCAAATGAAAACAGCAAATCTTACAAAAAAATTCGCTGCCGTGCTTATTGCGGCTTTTCTGCTGATTCCGAATTTCATCTTTGCCCAGCAGTCGGACGTTTACGCTCGCATCCGCAAAGAGGGAATGGAGAATTCGAAGATATTGAACACGATGCATTATTTTAGCGATCTATATGGCCCGCGGCTGACCGGTTCGCCGAATCATGTTAATGCCGCAAAATGGGGCGCCGCGGAAATGAAGGCTTGGGGATTTGATAACACATTTCTCGAACCTTGGGAATTCGGGCATCCGGGCTGGGTAAATGACCGCAACACAGGTCGAATTGTCGAACCGTTTCGGGACACTTTGACGTTCGAGGTCTTAGCGTGGACGCCTTCGACTAAGGATGTGGAAACAGCAGATGCGGTTCATATCACGATACCGCAATTTCCTTCGGCTGCGAATCCGAACATAATGCAAAACCCGACGCAGGAAGAGTTGACAGCGTATTTCAACAGCGTGAGGGCAAGCATCAACGGCAAGATCGTCCTCGTCGGGAATCATGCGTTCATCGATCAGTCGAGAGATCCAAATCCGAAACATATTTCGGACGAAGACCTCAAGCGACGTTTCGACCCCGCAAACCCGACGCCTCAAGGCGGACCCGGCGGCAACCGCACGCCGCCTACGCCGAGGCCGAATGCATTGACCAACACACAATTAAGCGATCAGGTTGATAAGTTTTTGCTCGACAATAATGTACTGGTTCGAATCAACGAATCACAGCTTGATCGCGGCGCGGTTCGTGCGTTTAATAATCGAACATTCGACATCACAAAGGTTGTCCCGACCGTCGTTATGCGTAATGAGGATTTTGGCCGCATTACGCGCCTGCTTGCGCATAAAACACCGGTGAAGCTCGAATTCGATCTGCGAAGCCACATCGTTCCCGAAGGCACGACGAGCTACAACATGATCGGCGAGATCTATGGCACCGATAAAAAGGACGAGGTCATCATGCTCGGCGGCCATCTTGACTCGTGGCATTCCGCTACGGGCGCGACCGACAACGCGATCGGCTGTGCGACCATGATGGAAGCGGCTCGCATTCTAAAAGCCATCGGCGTAAAACCGCGCCGCACGATCCGCGTGGCGTGTTGGGGCGGTGAAGAGCAGGGCTTGCTCGGTTCGCAGGCGTATGTAAAAAAACACTTTGGAACGGCTGAGGAACCAACGGCGGAATTCGCTAAATTCGGCGGTTATTTCAATATCGACAGCGGCACCGGAAGGGCCCGCGGACTTAGTGTTTTTGGCCCGCCGGAAACGGCGACAGTGCTTCGAGAGGCTCTTGCCCCGCTATCTGATCTTGGATTTGCCGGCGTCTTGAGCTCGCGAAGTCGCGGTCTTGGCGGAACTGACAGCACGTCTTTCAACGCGGCAGGTTTGCCCGGCATCGGTGCACAGCAGGATCCGATCGAGTATTTTGGCGTTACGTGGCACACGAATCTCGATACCTACGAAAGGATCATCGAGGCGGATGTAAAAGCCTCGGCGGTAATATTCGCGTCGGCGCTTTATACGCTTGCGATGCGCGACGAGTTGCTGCCGCGATTCGCGCCCGACAAAATGCCGCCGGCTCCGCAGGCTGGAAATTAAAACTTGGTCAGGGCGAACAAAATCAGCCAGGGATTTTGGCTGCTGTTTCTGAATTCTTTTGTGTAACGCAAAGTGCCGGAGCAAGCCCCACAGGCGCCAAGTTAGCGGTGTAAATTGATCTAAAAACCGGTCTTGCTCTAGGTCCCGGCATAGCCACGCCGTTTACGGCGCGGATTGTTTGTCCCGGCTGCTTTCAGCCCGTTTTAACGGGATTACCATGCCGATGGCTAAAGCCGAAACTGCTGAGAAAGACGTTCAAACGACCTCTCGTCCAGCACTCTACTTCTTACCACGCCGTGGACGGCCCGGCTTGTATCTATGCTAGGATAAATCATTTGAAATCATCGCCTTAACGGCTTAACTTTTCCCCGCAGTTTTCAAAAATAAACATGAGTGAAGAGATTGGAAAATTGATCGGCGACGTGCGGGAGCAGGTTTTGTATTTGAAGGAACTTGGCGGCGGTTCGCTTGCGGTGGAATTACCTGAGAGAACTGCTTCTTTGAATTCAGTTAATAGTGAAAAGTTAATAGTTGAAAGTTCGTCGGCTCCGAGAATAGAATCACAACCTCGACGGACGGGTTCGCGGCTTTCGGCTTTGCCGTCGCTTGGGAAGCGGAGCAAGACCGAGTCAGAAAATATGACACAAAACACGCCGGTAAAGGCCGCTTCGGAAGAAATACCGCTGATCGAGATCGCGCCGAAACTTGAAGAGACGACGGACACGATCGAATCGATACGCGCCGAGATCGGCGATTGCACGCGGTGCAAGCTGCATACTTTTGGGCGGAAGCAGATCGTGCACACGACGGGAAATTTTCAGGCCGATCTGATGTTTATCGGCGAAGCGCCGGGCGCGGATGAGGATGAACAGGGATTTCCGTTTGTCGGGCGTGCGGGGCAGCTTTTGAC
>JBOGOW010000240.1:0-6213 GCA_050748285.1 Pyrinomonadaceae bacterium | reverse complement strand
CAGTGGTCTCGTCGGTCGCAACTGTTTCAGTATCCGTTGTGCTACGAACTCCGGCGACGGTCGCATTTTCCAGCTTTTCAAGTTCTTCGCGTTTGTTGCGTTCCATCAAAGATCTAATTTCCGAAGGCATCGACGGCGGCGGCGGGAATGAGTCGCGCGGCTTGTCCTTCATAAACGGGATCATGAACGAATTGAAGATCGGTAAAGCGGTTCCGCCGCCGGTCTGCCCGCTGCCGAGAGATTCCTTGCGAAGCGGATTGCCCATCCATACGCCTGTAACATACGTCGGCGTATAGCCAATAAACCAAACGTCGGTGTGATTATTTACCGTTCCGGTCTTTCCGGCCAGTGGAAATCCGCCTGCATTTGCGCCTGATGCAGTACCGCCGCCGGCGGTGACGCCACGCATCATTTCAACCATTGTCAACGCAGCATATTCGCTCGTAACTTTCGAGTTCGATCCGTCGAATTCCTCCAATAACGAGCCATCGCGGCTGTAAACTTTACGGATCAAATGCGGCTGAATTCGAATTCCCTTATTGGGAAACGCGGAATAAGCAGCAACCATTTCGAGCAGTGATGCCTCGGATGCTCCGAGCGCAGACGGCAAACTAGGAGCCATTGGATTTGTAATTCCGAACCGCCGAACCATCTGTCCGCCGGCCTGTATCCCGACCTGTTCGAGCAAATGCACGGCCGCGAGGTTATACGATTTCGCGAGAGCGATCTTCAGCGGCACATTCGGATGGCTCGGCGTTCCGTCATAATTATGCGGGGACCAGCCGCCGCGTTTTATCGGCGCTCCGCTAACCAGCATATCGGGCGTCATTCCGTCTTCGACGGCCGCCGTATAAATGAACGGCTTGTAGGCCGAACCCGTCTGCCGCAATCCCTGAGTCGCGTTATTAAATTTATTAGTATGAAAATCGTATCCGCCGACCATCGAAACTATCTCGCCGGTTTTCGCGTTTATCGTCAACATCGACGCCTGTATTTCCGGCACCTGCATTAGCTCGACGTCAAGTGTCTGATTTGCGTTATCGACATTCTTGATCAGGAATTCCGCGAGATATCCGGGTTTTAATTCGTCTTTCGGACGCTTGCCGCTCCGGCCCATATTCGATGGCCCGACGACCGCCTTGTAGCGTCCAAATCGTACGCCGACCGAATCCGTGCTCGGACTAGCTTTCATCACCAGGCCTTTGATGTATTCGCCCTCTGTATATTCGTCGCCGTACCAATCCGCATGCTTGAATGACGAAAGCGTTTTCGAAATGTCTTTTTCATCGGTCAGCGGCTGACCATCCGGATCGACAAGAATATTCTGGTAGTCCGAACGCCATCGGCGTCCGCGGTCGAACGCACGCAGGCGTTCGCGAACCACCTTTGTTGCGATCTTCTGCGCTTCGACGTTGATCGTGGTATAAACTTTCAGCCCGCCCTGAGCAACGCGGGTCGTGTATCGATCCTCGAGATATTTGCGCATGTCTTCGACCGGATAATCCCAGGCAGTCGATTTCGGAAGCGATTGATAATACGCCGTGTCCGCAAGTTTTATCGGCTTGGCCTTCGCCGCCTCAGCTTCGGCTTCGGAAACGTAGCCGTATTTCGCCATTTGATCGAGCACGATATCGCGGCGCATTTTCGCCTTTTCCATATTTCGCGTCGGCGAATATTCTGGTGATTTTGGGATCGCGGCGAGCAGCGCAGCCTCTTCCAAACTCAATTCGTTCAACGATTTACCAAAATAGGTTTTCGATCCTGCTTCGAAGCCATAAGCGCCGGCACCGAGAAATACGTAGTTCATATACATCTCGAGAATTTGGCGTTTTGTGTAAAACCGCTCAATCTGAAGGGCGACCATCCATTCGTTTACTTTTCGCGTGTAGGTCTGATCTTTATAAAGAAATAGATTCTTTGCGAGCTGCTGCGTGATCGTCGAAGCGCCTTCGGTTCTGCCGGTCGTGATGTTCTTGAAAACGGCGCCTGCAATGCGAAATGGGTCGATCCCGATGTGATCGTAAAAGCGGTAATCCTCGATTGCAATGAGAGCGTTTTCGACGTTTTTCGGAATGTCTTTTTCTTTGATCGGAATGCGCTTTTCGATCGCGAACTCGGCTAAAACCGTCTCGCCGTCATCGGCATAGATCGTCGTTACCTGCGGCGGGCGATAGCTTGCAAGAGCCGATACTTCGACCGAGTAGCGCGAATTATTCAGATAATACGAGACCAAAACGCCGGTCAATGCCCCGGCCGAAAGCGCAAGTATCAGCGCGGAAAGAAGCCACACGGCACCCATTTTCCAACGGTCTTTTGCTTCGACCGAACTCACTTCTCTTTCGAGGATCCGTTTTTCTCTTGCCATAAAACCTCGTAGAACAGACTTCATTCTGTTCACCCGACAGGCTGAAAAGCGCTGTCGTACTCTAATTCACAAATCTTCTCATTCTTACACTGACCACAAACCCGATCGCAATAAATGTCGAGAGCAGCGCCGAAAGGCCGGCGCTCATCAGCGGAAGCGGCACGCCGATCACAGGCAGAAACCCAAGCGTCATCCCGATATTCATAAATATCTGGAACGCAAGCGCCGTCGCTATCGACATTATAACAAGCATTCCGGGCCGGTCGGAAGCCTCGCGCGCGCCGTCGATCAGTCGTGAAAGAAGAAGCGCGTATGCCAACAGCAGCGAGACGCACCCGATAAAACCTGTATTTTCAGCAGTTACGGCGAATATAAAATCCGTTTGCGGCTCGGGCAGGAATTTCAAGACGCTCTGCGACGTTTCGGTATCGCCCTGAATGCCGGACAAACCGCCTTTGCCGACCGTTATCATCGATTGAATCGTGTGATAACCGTAACCGCGCGGATCGACGCTTTCCGGATCGATTATCGCCATGATCCGATCCTGCTGATAGCGCTTGATCATCCCCGTTTTTACACCGACCAAATATGCAGTTGGTACAAAGATCGCCGCGGCCAGCATCGCAGCGATCACGTATCGGATCTTTACCGCGGAAAGAAAAAGCATCGCAGCAAATATCGGGAAATATGTCAGAGCCTGTCCGGCGTCGGGCTCAAGCATTATCAAACCGATCGGGCCGGCCATTATCGCTCCGCCTACGACGACTTCCTTTAATTGCAGCGAACCCGATTTCCTGGCGCCGAAATATTTTGCCAGCATCAACACCGTAGGGATCTTTGCAAATTCCGACGGCTGAAATTGCAGAGAGAATATTCGCAGCCAGGCTTTCTGCCCGTTTACCTCAACACCAAGCGGTGTGAGCACAAGCAGCAAAAGCAAGAGCGCAAATCCATAAAAGAACGGTGCCGATTCGATGATCCATCGATAATCTGTAAACGCCACGACAACGAAAGCAGCCAATGCTATGCCCAAACCGATGATCTGTTTTGTCCAATAGCTTTCGTTCGGAAGTGCGTTGTGTATCTGCCAAACGCCGAAACATGCGATAGCGATGGCCAACAATGCGGTCAGCCAGTCAAAATCCCTAAGCTCGCGTTTTTCGATGATCGCTACCATAGTTTGAAGTTCAAGCTTTAGCTTGCTCACACTGAAACTTACGGAATTCAATCTATATCTTGAACTCCATAAAAACTATCGTTTCGCCACAACATTCGGTTCCGCCGCCGGAGCGCCGTTCCGTTTCGCCAAATAGGCTTCGTAAACACCCTTAACCGCCGGAGCCGCAAAACTGCCGCCGAAACCGACATTCTCGACCAAAGCCAGCACTGCGATCTCCGGTTTATAGGCCGGAGCAAAACTCACAAACCAAGCATGGTCTTTCTTCGCGCCGACGTCTTTACCGACCTCAGTTACCTGCGCGGTTCCCGTTTTTCCGGCGATCTCGAAATCGGGAATACGGATCGAGCCTGCGGTTCCGCCGCCATTCACCACGCCCCACATTCCATGCACGACCACCTCTTCCTGTTCCTTGGTCATCGGAATGAGTTTCGGATCGGGATGTTCAAATCCGAATGCTGACCGCCCCGGAATATAATTTGGATCGTCCTTCTCACCTATCGGGCCGATAGCTTTAAATTCTTTTAGAAAATGCGGCTCATACATCCTGCCGTGCATGCCAACGCTTGAAACTGCGCGAAGCATTGAGATCGGTGTTACCACAACAGTGTCCTGCCCGATCCCTGAATAAACCGTTCGTATATCCGACCAGCGGCCTTCGCGTTTTTCGATTATCGGTTTCAAGCTTTTCGGCGTCCGGCTGATGTTTTCGTTCGGAATGTCGATGCCGGTTCGTTTGTCGTATTCGAACATCTCAACCATCTCGATCATGCCCTCGATCTTCATTTTCAACGCAAGTCGATAAAAATAGCCGTCGCACGACCGCGTGATCGCATAACTTAATGCCGGTGAGCCGTGATTGCCCAAGCACCTCGTAAACTTATTGCCGACTTGAATTCCGCCGCCGCACGCAAGTGTCGAATGATCGACCGTGATCGCGCCTTGCTGAAGAGCTCCGACCGACTCGGGAATTTTCCACGTCGAACCCGGCGGATATCGGCCCTGTATCGCGCGGTTGTAGAGCGGCCTTTCGGGATCCTGCCAATAAGCCGTGATTTGTTTTCTGCCTTCTTTTGTCTTACTTCCCTGCACAAAAATATTCGGGTCGTAGGATGGAAGCGAAGCCATTACAAGCATCTCGCCGTTGTTCGGATCCATTGCGATTATGGTTCCGCGTTTTGTAGGCGTTGCGGCCAGCAGCGATTCCGCAGCGGTTTGCAGATCGAGGTCGATCGTTGAGATCATGTCCTGTCCGGCTTGCGGTTCGACCTTATCGATCTCGCTTTGAACGCGGCCTCGGCTGTCAACGATCACTTTGCGATAACCCGGTTTGCCGCGAAGAAATTCGTCGTAATACTGTTCAAGCCCGCCTTTTCCGATAATATCGCCGGGCCGAAATCCTTTGTCTTTGTATTCATCGGATTCAAGCTGTTTCGGACTGATCTCGCCCACATAGCCCAGAATATGCGCCAAGCTCTCACCATGCGGATAAAACCGCTGCGGCTGGAGCTCGACCCTCAATTCCGGAAATTCTAGTGAATGAGATTCTACCCAGGCTATGTCCTGCATCGAGGCATTATCTTTCAACACCAGCGTTTCAAAATCATTCTGCTTTTTGATCGCGTTAAGCCTTTCCTGAACGTACGGAGGTTCGAGGCTAAGGCCCTGAGCATAGTCATAAACGCGTTCCGCAAGATCGAGCCCTTTTATTGGCTCATTTGAGAGAACAATATTAAATGTCGGTCTTGAATCGACAAGGATCTTGCCGTTCCGATCAAAGATAGCACCTCGCGGCGCAGGGATCGGGATCAGCCTGATGCGTTGGTTTTCGGCTCGCTCGCTGTAATATTCACCGCGCACGACCTGAAGGTAATAAAGCCGGGCGCCGAGTAATGCAAGCAGAACAAAGGCCACGATCTGAATAGTCAATATTCTGCCGCCCAGGTTTTGATACTGCTCGTTTAATTTCATTTGTTTAGTCGGATCGGATTTCGCCGACGCGTCTGCCGCCTTGCCGGGAACATATCGCGCTTCGACTTCCGGGTTCTTTCAGTAAGTGCAAAATCGAGGAAAAGATAGATCGCAGTACCGGCGATCGTCGTCCCGATGATCGAATATGCCGCGGTCACAACTACCGGAACATTTGGTTCCTGTCCAAGTAACCGATGCAGCCCGTAATACACCATTCCATTCAACAAAGTCGCTCCGGCTATGACGGGAATCCGCAGCAAAAGGTTGTCCATATAGACGCGTCTGGCAAGCTCGCTAACCATAAAAGCCACAAGGGTTTTCGAGAATCCATTCGCACCCAAAAGGCCGCCGCTTAAGGCATCGACCGCAAGACCCGCTATCGCACCGAAAAGCACCGCCTTTATCGCATCGCGCTGCAGCGCGGCATATACGATTATGATCAGCGGAAAATCGATATACGCAAATGGCTCCGCCACATTGCGCAGCGTCCACTGCGCCAAAATAGCCAAGATCAATGCGATTGTAAGCTTTAGATTATTCACTAAATCAGTTCCGAGTTCCGAGTTCCGAGTTCCGAGTTCCGAGTTTTCAATTATTTGAACTTTCGGCCTTTCATATCAGTCTGCTTGAGATAGTTCATTAGGCCGCCGATCATTTTTCCGATCTGCTCATAGCCGTCGTTCGCCCAGGTAAATTCATC
>JBOGOW010000239.1:0-6214 GCA_050748285.1 Pyrinomonadaceae bacterium | reverse complement strand
CGGTTGAGCAGCCCGCGATCGCATTGGTCGCAAAAACGCGTGATCCTATTTGGGGCTGGCTCGGCTGGGCTTGCGCCGCGGCGATTTCGCTACTGCTTATAGCGAATATTTGGGTCACGAGGTCGAATAAGATCGAAGTTGCAGAAGACCTGCCGACAGCAACGCCCGAGATACTTACACCGGCTCAATCACGCGAACGGCTTGTTGCTTCCGCCTCCGACATTGTTAAAGCAGAATGGGGCGCCGGAAATATGAAAGACGTGGCAGTGGCAGGCGACGTCGTTTGGAGCGATGCAATGCAGGAAGGATACGTGCGGCTCAAGGGTTTGCCGAAGAACGATGCTTCCCAGAGCACCTATCAGCTTTGGATCTTTGAAGAAAATCAGGGCAAGAAAACACCGATCGACGGCGGCACATTCAATATTAACTCGGACGGCGAAGTCGTAATTCCGATCGACGCCCACCTAAAAGCGAAGAATCCAGGTGCGTTTGCCGTAACCATCGAAAAACCAGGCGGCGTTGTCGTCTCCGAACAAGGGAAAGTCCCGACACTCGCTCCGGTGAAACCTAAATCGGCATAGTTGCGTATAATAAATCAGAAGCAAAAAAACGGTTAACGGATGCCCGTCCAACGCGGCGGGAATCCTGTGGCCTTTTTCTGCATTTACATCAATAAAAAGGAGTTCATCATGCGTTCTAAGATCTTTTCGATAATTTTTGCTATGGCCGCCGTTTCAATGTGCGTGAATACATTTGGGCAAAAGGCCGACAAACTGCCCTCCATGAACATTAAGGAATACACCTTAAAAAACGGCCTTCGGGTGGTAATGCACCAAGATGATTCAACGCCGATAGTTGCGGTCAATATGTGGTATCACGTCGGTTCAAAAAATGAATCGCCCGGCAAGACCGGCTTCGCTCATCTGTTTGAACACATGATGTTTCAGGGTTCAAAGAATTATGGAGACGGATATCTCGGGGCAATGGACGAGGTCGGCGCGCAGGTAAACGGCACGACGAACGAGGACCGCACATATTATTACGAGGTCGTCCCGTCGAATTTTCTCGAACGCGCGATCTATCTGGAAGCGGATCGAATGGGCGGGCTTCTTGATGCGATGTCGCAGGAGAAGCTCGATAATCAACGCGACGTTGTAAAAAACGAACGCCGCCAGCGCATCGACAACCAGCCATACGGCACGAGTTTTGAAAAGATCGGCGAGATAATGTATCCCGTCGGCCATCCATATCACTGGTCGGTGATCGGCTCGATGGCGGATCTTAGTGCCGCTTCGATGTCGGACGTCGAAGGTTTTTTCCGCGAATACTATGCACCGAATAACGCGATCCTCGTTCTTGCCGGCAAGTTCGACGAAAAGCAGGCGAAGGAATGGATCGATAAATATTTTGGCGGTATCAAGCAAGGAAGCGACATACAGCGGCCGCATCCCGTGCAGCCAAAACTCGACAAGGAGATTCGCGAAACGATAGAAGACACAGTTCCGCTGCCTCGCCTGTCTATGATTTGGCACGGTGTTCCGCAATTTGCTGCTGACGAAGCTCCGCTTGATATTCTGAGTTCGATCTTATCGTCGGGACGCGGTTCGCGGCTTCAGAGCAGCCTCGTTTTTGACAAAGAGATCGCCCAAAATATTTTTGCGAATAACGGAACGAATGAGCTCGCCGGACTATTCCAGATAGTCGCGCTTGCAAAACCCGGAAAAACATTGGACGAAAACGAAGCGGCGATCAATACAGAGATCGAAAAGATCAAAAAAACACCGCCGACTGCCGATGAAATGGCACGAGCCCTGAACGCCATAGAAGCCGGATCGATCTTTCGCCTGCAGACCGTTCTCGGAAAAGGCGGCCAGATCGGCAATTACGAAGGCTATCTCGGCAAACCGGACAATTTCCAGGCTGATCTCGACCGTTATCGAAAAGTTGCGCCGGCCGATGTTCAACGCGTGGCGAACACTTATTTAAACTCGAATCGACTGGTTCTGAGCGTGGTGCAGCGAAAGGGAGCGCCTCCGCAACGCGACGCGGCGGCGAATAAACCGACCTCGACAAACGCTAAGAAAAAAGACGACGAAAAACTCGCCGAGCAAAAAGCGAGATTGCCAAAACCGGGGTCAAACCCGACATTTGCGCTTCCATCGATAGAAAAAACAAAACTGACAAACGGAATAAATCTGTGGATAGTGAAACAGACCGAATTGCCGATCGTTTCAATGAATCTCGTTTTGAATTCCGGCGGCACGCTTGAACCGGGCGACAAATCCGGCGTTGCGTCGTTTACAGCAAATATGCTGAACCAGGGCACAAAAACGCGCACGGCGGATGAGATCGCCAATCAGCTTCAATCGATCGGTGCTTCGGTCGGCGCCGGTGCCGGCTGGGATTCGACCAATGTTTCGATGCAGACGCTGACAAAGAATCTCGATCAGGCGCTCGCGATCTATTCCGACGTCGTCGTCAATCCGGCATTTCCAAAGGCCGAATTTGAAAAAAGTCGAAGCCGCGCTCTTGGTTCGCTTCTTCAGCGCAAATCAAACCCGAGCGCGGTCGCGGGCGTTGTCTATGACAAGGTGCTCTACGGCAGCCAGCCTTATGGCCGCCAGTTGAGCGGCGACGAAACGAGTGTTAAGGCGCTGACACGCGAAGACCTTGTAAAATTTTACGAGACGAATTACACCCCGAACGGCGCGACGCTGATCGTCGTCGGAGATGTTGACGCTAAAACGCTCAAGCCAAAACTCGAAACCGCATTTGCAAACTGGAAAGGCGGCGAAATGTCAAAAATGGCGAACGAACAGGAAAATATGGTCGCCAAACCGGGCATCTATTTTGTCGATAAACCCGGAGCCGCTCAATCTTCGGTCTCGATCGGGCAAGTCGGCGTTTCGCGAAGCAATCCTGATTACTACACGCTTCAGGTGATGAACGCTATACTCGGCGGCGGTGGTTCCGCGCGGTTGTTTATGAATCTGCGCGAGGATAAAGGTTACACATACGGCGCTTACAGCCGTTTCACATACCGACGTGGTGCCGGACCCTTTTCGGCCTCTGCGGAAATCCAAACCGGTTCCACAAAAGAAGCTGTCATCGAATTTATGAAGGAATTGAACGGCATCCGCGGCGAAATTCCCATTTCGCAGGTAGAGCTTGAAACCAACAAGCAAAACCTGATACGCCGATTCCCTGCCGGTTTTGAAACCGTCGGACAGATTTCGAATCAGCTTTCCAATCTCGTAACCTACGGTTTGCCGGACAGTTATTTTAACGAGTTTATTCCTAAGGTAAACGCGGTGTCCGTTGTGGATATCAACCGCGTCGCCAAAAAATATCTTGATCCGGATAAGATGGCGATAGTCATCGTTGGCGACTGGAAGGTGGTCGCACCGGGCTTGAAGGAACTCGGCTACCCGATAACCATCCTCGATGCCGACGGCAAACCGGTCTCGGAATAGCGAAACTCGATTCGCATATGAAAAGAGGATGTCTAAAAAGTCTCTTCGTGCCGCAAATCGGCAAATAGAAAGTAGCCGGACGTGAAACGTCTGGTTGAGTAGGGAAATGGTCTTCGCACTGAAGGTGCGAAAAGATAGGCTCTTTGTGCATCTTCGATGCACGAACCACGTCCTCCGATTTCCAGAGGCTTCACCTCTGGCTACTTTCTTTATGTGCTTTCAGCACAAAATCGGACTTTACAGACATCCTCTTATTTTTGTAAATGGACTATTTCTTGATCAAAACTACCGGCGACTGTTCGGCTGCGTGGACGCTGCCGAAAAAGTTTTTGACCGAATCGTATTTATCGGCCGGAATGGTCGAGCGATTTAGCACAAGCGATCTTGTGAATACCAGCGAATCTCCGCTTACCCGGTAATCGGCCGAGTATTTTCCGAATGCGGTTTCGAGCTTTGTCGTTTCCGGTATTTCGTCAACCGCGAAACCCGGCGGCAATTTGATCTTGACGCTTTCGGAATATGTGGTCGAGTCGATCAGATACGGATGCGATCGCTTGCCTTCGGTGAACCTTAGCCGCTCAAGCCGGCCGATTACCGCAGGCTTAAACACCATCAGCTTGCCCTGCATTATCTGCGCATACGAATCCGCCTTAAATTCCACATCGAGAGCGAAATTGCCATCAGCGTGGTTATCTTTCGGCGTTATCTTTGTTGCCTTGGCTCCGGATGCGCCTCGTGAGATCCAGCCTTCGATCATGCGGTTATAATCGGAAGCAGAAACGCTTCTCAATCGTGCCCGCTCCAGCATTGCCGACTGCCCGACGCTTTTTTCGTTGACAGTACCCGAAATATCACCCAATGGAGTTAGCTCGATCTCCACAAGACGTTCGAGGCGGTTCATTTCCGCCGGCAGATCGGGCATTCGCGTCAACCCATCGACATCCTTGTGGTCGATGAGCGCAAGGCTTCCCTGCTGCTCTTCCGGCAGATCGCCGATCGGCGTGTAAGGATCGGTCGGATCGAATATCAGCAGACGACCAAGTTTTGGATGTGTGATAACCGTTGCGGCTTTGGTTTCGTCCTTTACCTTCACGGCGATGATGCAGTGATTGAATTGATGCGGCGAGGCCCATTCGGCGCGAACGAAATTGCGGTCGTCTGCGGTAATGCTTACCATAAACGAAGGTATGTTCAAAACGCTCAGCATTGCGCGCATCAGGTTCGCCTTGTCCTTGCAGTCGCCATACGATTTTGCAAAAACCTCGGTCGCTGAATGCGGACGATAGCCGCCGCCCTTGCCGGTTCCGACCTGTATCGAAATATACTGAATATTCTGCACGTAACGCGAGATGGCTTGTATCTTTTCAAATTCAGTCTTCGCATTCGCCGTCAGGTCGCGCGCCTTTGCCGCAAGGTCATCGTCGATCGTCATCTGCGGGTCTTCGATCTCGCTCATCCATTTAGCGACGTCCAGCCAATTCGCAAATGTGCGTATCTGCGTCGCAGTAGGCGACGAAGGGTAAAAACTTACGGCAAGCCGCGGTGCAAGGCTCGACCGGCTCGGGCTCTGAGCCTCGTAGTTGATCGGCTCAAGCGAACGCAATTCCCACGAATATGAAGAGCCGCTCGCAACCGGTTCGACCGTCGGGTGATTAAACGTTACGCTCTCCGCTTTCCATCCGGAAGGCAATGCAACTGCGAACCGGGAAAGCAAAACCGGCAGGTCGTATTGAAACCTGAATTGAAATTGTGAAAATACGGTGCGTTCCTCGGTAACCGATTCAAACCCGAAAACATCGCCCGTATCGGCGACCTCGGATGCGCTTATCAGCCGAACCCGCGCTTCGTTGTAAAGGTCGTTGTTTACCAACGCTGCATCCAACACTTCTTTTTTTCCAAAGCTGCGCGATGCTCCGGTTCTGGGAATAAGCCATGCGCTCAGGTCGCGCACCTTTTCGCTGTCGGTCTGATATACGACGCGGGCGACCGCCTCGTCGCGGCCCTCGCGTACGAGGATGCGAATCGCGTAACGCGCAGTTCTTACAACAGTTCCGTCGGAACTGACGGTCAGACTCTCTTCATTCCTCAGAACCACTGCCGGTACTTTCTTGATATCGTATGTCGGTGTTGGAAGTTTTGCAGCCTCGATGAGCCACGCCGGCGGATCGTCGGCTAGCGCAGCGACGCCCGCCAAATGCAAAACAACCGCTGAGGCAAATAATATTTTGAAAGTGCATTTTCGCATCGTATTTCTCCTATCGATCTAATTCCAAACCGCGTCGATTTTATCTAGTTTACCGGGTTTTGACGAAGTGTTAATTGATGAGCGTCCGCTTTATTGAACAACTCGAACAACTGCTTTAATGTCGCGTAGCTTTCAACCGGAAAGCGAATAAAACCGCCGTTCCCGAACGAGAAATTCCGTTTGTAAACCAGCGTCTTGTTCCCCTCCACAAATATCTTGACCTCATGTGATGAAATGCCTTGTCTATCCTTGAGCGGGGATGGAGCATCGGCATTTTCCAAAGAAAACCCCTGCGGAAGTTCTATCGATATATCGTCGCTTTCTGCATACGGAAAATTGAAATAAACTTCGTATTTGCGCGTGTTCGAGACAAAACGAGGTTTCGAGCTTCGTTCAAAAACGTTTGGCTGAAAAAATAAGCGGCGGCCGGTTCGCGACGCATATCCGGGAACGCGGATCTTGAACGTATAAACGAACGGTTTATCCGGGTCGCTTA
>JBOGOW010000238.1:0-6231 GCA_050748285.1 Pyrinomonadaceae bacterium | reverse complement strand
GTGGGCGAGCGCGCGGACGTGCGCATTCCGGTATCGCCCTTGCTTACGCGCGGGCTTTTGCATTCGCAGGCAAGGATGCCTGCGTTCCAGTCTTTTCGCCCTTGCTTACGCGCGGGCTTTTGCATTCGCAGGCAAGGATGCCTGCGTTCCAGTTTTTTCGCCCTAACTTCGTGCGGGCTTCTGCAATGGCGGCTTTTGCATTAGCGGTCAACGGGACGAGCGTCCGCTGTAAAAACCCCGAACCGCGAACTCACACGCGCATAACACAAAAAAATTCACTAACTTAAGTTACAAAGACTAATCTTCGAAAACAGTGTCGGTTTTCGGACGCTTTGCGGTCGAGTAAACGCGAAGACCGACCGAGATCATAAATACCGAAATGCCGAACCAGATCAAGACCCAAAGCAGTGCCGGGATTCCGGTTGCCATCGCCATATTTGCAGCGTCGGAATGTCCGTTTGTAAGCGTGGTAATTAGAAGCAGATCGACAAGGCTGAACACCGCGTTGAGCAGACACTGCACCGCAAGAAACGCGACCGCGAAATTTGCCCATTTCAAGTTGGCAAAATAACCGATAGCGGCGAGACCGGCGGCAATGACCGCACCCGAAATAAACGTGAACGCGACGCTTCCAAGAGTAACGGTAGAAAAGAAATTGAAAATAGGGGCAACGAAACCAAAAACGACGGTCATCAGTCCGACGAATCCGGCTGAAATAAACAACGCGATCTTCGATGAATAACCAAATCTCATCCAAGCGAGCAGCATTGCTCCGAATGCTGTCGTGCCCAAATAACCTGCGCTTGAAATTAGCAGCTGCGAGAACCAGCCGGTGCCTTGCGAATAAACCTCGCCACTCGTATCAGGCGCAACGGTAAGGCTTTGCACCGAGTTTCCGGTTAGAACCGATGCGAGCACATGGCTGCCTTCATGGATGAATGTCGCAAACAACTGAATCGGATAAACGATGTAGCCAAAGATAGGCAGATACATCGATATCAACCAAAGTGCGACACTCAAAACGGTCGCGACAATAAGCAGCTTGAACTGCGGCTCGGCATCTTTTGCGACTTTGTACGGTATATTAATCTCCTTCTACAACTTCTATGTTGTTATACGATCTATTCTAACCTAATGTTCGGCAATGTGTCAGTAGCCCGCATATTGATTAGAATTTGATTTTGCCCGCAGGTGTTCGTGTGTTTATAGTAGTGATTTTTTTTCTAACTAGAATATTTCGCCCTTACTTCGTGCGGGCTTGCCCCCGCGCTTTAAGCTATGTTCTTTTAAATTCTGCCGTTCCGCCGGTTTTTGCCTCAAGCCGGATATCGGTGATGACAATATCTTTTTGCACCGCCTTGCACATATCATAAACGGTCAACGCAGCGACGCTTACGGCAGTCAGCGCTTCCATTTCAACGCCAGTTCGACCGTTGGTACGCGCTGTCGCTTCGATGTAAATGCCTTCTTCGCGGATGTCCGCCGTAATGTCCACGCTCGAAAGAGGCAACTGATGACAGAGCGGGATCAGGTCGGGTGTTTTCTTTGCCGCCATTATGCCGGCAATTCGCGCGATCTCAAGCGGGTCGCCTTTTGGATTCGCATTTTTTCGAATGGCTTCGATGGTTTCCGGTGAGAGCAGCACGCGCGCCGATGCCGTCGCTTCGCGCGCCGAAATTTCCTTATCCGAAACATCGACCATCTTTACGCTGCCGGAATCGTCGTAGTGCGATAACTCATTCATAATCGATCAGAGGAACAAAACATCGGCCACTTCACCTTCCTTGAATGTTGTTTGTTTTGGAACAACGACCAAAGCCTCGGCTCTGGCAAACGCCACGAGGTCCGAAGACCCGACCCACGGCAGCGGAACCGCGATCAATTTTCCATCCGCCCCTGAAGCAAGCCGCGCCGGCAAATAGGTGTCGCGCAGGCTGTTGCCTTTTACCGGTGCGTTCAAAACAGCAAACCCACGCTCGACCGAAATGTTGGCGGCATTCTGCATCAGCATCATAGATCGCCGAACAAATAGATAGAATGCAACGGCCGCAGAAACCGGATTACCGGGAAGCCCGAAAAAAACTTTACGTCCGCGTTTTGCAAACACCGTCGGTTTGCCGGGTTTAAGCGCGATCTTGTCGAAAAGGATCGATGCCTTTATCTTTGCGAACGCCTCTTTCGTCAGGTCGTATTTCCCGACCGAAACGCCGCCGGTAGTTACAATAATATCGGCATTTTTTGCCGCATTTCGAATCGCCCCGACAAGGTCCTGAATCCGGTCGTCCACATTTTGATGTACTTGGACCACTGCACCTGCCTGTTCGCAAAGTGCTTTTAGCAAAACCGAATTCGAATCTCGAATCTGATCTCGTTTCGGCTTTTTTCCGATCTCGACGATCTCTGATCCTGTAGGAATGATCGCAATTCGCGGTCGATTTGCAACCTTAATTTTGGCGTAACCGAACGCTGCCGGAGTTGCAATCATCTCCGGCGTAACGAGTGTTCCGGCAACGAGCACAGCTTCTCCCTTGCGAATTTCGGAACCTTTTTTGACGATGCTTTGACCCTTTGAAACCGGATCGATCAGCGAAACGATCCCATTCAGCTCTTTTGCAAGTTCGATCTTTTGAACCGAATCGGCACCGTTCGGCACTGGCGCGCCGGTCATTATCCTAACGGCCTCACCGCGTTTCAGTGTTTTATGCCAGCCTCGGCCTGCGGCAGATTCACCAGCGACACGCAGGTTGATCGGCACCGGGCGAGTATCGCTCGCCCGAACCGCGTAACCATCCATTTGCGAACGGTCGAATGGCGGCAGGTCGGTATCTGCGATTACATTTTCCGCAAGTATCCGTCCGACTGCATTTGATAGATCAACACGCTCGGTACGAAGCAGGTGCGTTTTCCGGTCGATAATTTCCAATGCCTTCGAAACAGATATCATATGTCGGAGCGCGGACACTCTTGTCCGCTCTTTCTTCAAAATTGCGGACAGGAATGTCCGCGTTCCGTTATTTGATTAAATAAAATTCTGTCTGACGCGGGCGAAAGAATTTATAGCCGTCCGTCGTCATATGGGCGTCATCCTCGGCCATAATTGTCACCTTTTGGTTGTTCCATTCTGGAACCAGAGTAGAAGTATTCAATTCGATCGATTCATAAGATCCAGGCAAGATCTTATTCGCACCGCCGCCGACATTCCCACGAAAATCTATCGAAGGCCCTAGCCCATGGCCGTGCGTGCCGATCGGGTGCGAATATATCATCGCATCGACGCCTTGTTTCTTCGCCTCGGCCATTGTCTTTTCGTAAACCTCGGAACCGGTCATTCCCGCACGTGCAATTGAGAACAAAATATCCTGCAGGCGATTTGTATTTTTCAACGCCGCTTTCAAACCGGCCGGCGCATCTTTTTCACCCTCTTGCAGAATATAGCCGTGCTTTTGCCAGTCGGTACTCAGACCCATGTAATTCAGGCCAAAATCGACGTGGATCAGATCGCCGCGTTGGAGCACTTCGGCTTCATTTGCCGTGCTTAGAAACTGTCCGGTCTTTCCGGTGTCTGATTGATTTCGCTGGATTCGCAGATCGGGATGAAACCACGTATCGACGCCGATATTATTCAACTGCTGCATCATCCACCAACGGACGTCGCCGACCGTCGTCTTGCCCGGCGTTATCACTTCGTTCGAGAAAGCACGACGTGTAATTACGTCGGTCGCGAGCACAGCGGTTCGATAATGTTCGAGTTCGTCGGGCAGCCGCGTGTCGAAAAATTCGGTCAATAGATCAGCCGCCGAAACAAACTTCTTCTCGTTGTCGGCGCCGAGCGTTTCGGCGAGAAATTTATAGCCGTCGTGGGTCAGGCCGCTTTGCTGCCCGCGCGTGCCGCCATTGTTCAGTGCGATCGTTTTCGGTTTTGCATCATCGACGATCTTTTTTAATTCCGCGCCGAATTTATCACGCGCCGGCATCACCAATCGATAGTGATTCTTCAGCCGTTCCTCGTCATATCGCACCATCGCGATCCGCTCGATGCGCGCTCCGCGATCGATAAAAATGAAAAGATCGCGGCGACCAACTATCGGTATCGGCGGCACGATATGCTGTGTAACCGGGTCGCTGTGAAACTCTTCGTTTACGACTATCCACATTTCGACGCCGTGCCGCTTCATCATCGGCAAAAGCAGGGAACCGAGCCGCTTCCGCAGCCACTGTTCGCGCACATCAATTTGCTCACGCTGCGACAGCAGCTTTGGCATCGGCGGGATCGGTTCATTTGAGTGGTTTTGTGCTGCCGAAAGATTTGTCATCGACACCATTATGCTCAAGAAAAAAACGATCCGAATCTTGCTTAATAAATTCATTTTGTTATGTCAATCGGTTCTAAGAAGTGCCTCGAATCCTGCTTGTCTAAAGTGACGATCATTTGAAAGTGCCTTAGCGACTCCGCGATCCGTCATAACAACAAACGAAACGCAGTCAACGAGTCCCCAAGTCTTGTCGTTATGAGACTTATAGAGTTCGAAAGCTCTGTCAAAAAGGATATTATCGGTTTTTACCACTTCGATCTCATCAGAAGTGATAAGGTTAGAAATTGTTGCCACAGCATGTTCGCGAAACCCTCGGGCCAACGAGTTTCCGATTTCATACAAAATACAATCTGTTGTAATAAGCGAAGCTCCGCTCATGAGAAACGAAAGTTCCAAGGCTTTTTGATGATAGGAATCTTTATTGTTCCCGAGCGCGACCGCAAACGATGTGTCGATGAATGCTTCGATCAAATTTGTTTGTCTCCATTAAGATAGGCGTCGATATTCTCCGAAAAATCCGGCGGACCGTCAAATTTTATTTTCCTCATTTTTTCCATAAAGGTCTCACCGGGAGCTTTCGGCTTACGATGCGCAGAAGCCAAGCTTCTTATGAACTTGTCAAGCGTATCGAGTTGCTCCGCCGGTATTTGATCGATCGCGGCCTTGATTTCTTCTTTTTTTACTGTGTGAGACATATATACTTCCTCGATGTTTTGCAATATTACCCAATTTTATCAGGTTAGTCTAAACCTATGTTAAATGATAAAATATTGCTTATGAATAGACGAGTTTTTAAGAGGAATATTTAACTGTGATCGATTTTGAATTGACAGAAGAACATTTGGCATTACAGAACACTGTCCGCGAATTTTGTGCGGGCGAGGTTGCGCCGTTTATCAAAGAATGGGATGAGAAGTCGCATTTCGAACGCAGCGTTTTCGACAAGATGGCGGAGCTTGGGCTGCTCGGTGTATGTATTCCCGAGGAATACGGCGGTGCGGGTTTCGATTATATTTCGCTCGGCCTTGTGTGCGAAGAGCTCGAAGCGTGCGATACGTTTCTGCGCGTTGCGATGAGCGTTCACGTAGGGCTAAACAGTCTGAGTGTTTTTAGCTGGGGAACCGAAGAGCAAAAGCAAAAATATCTCGTCCCGCAGGCAAAGGGCGAAAAGCTGGCGACCTTCGGTCTTACCGAGCCGAATGCCGGTTCGGACGTGATCGGGATGCGTTCGCACGCAAAACGCGACGGCGACGATTGGATTCTGAACGGCGAAAAAATGTGGATCTCGCTTGGCAACACCGCTGACCACTTTCTTTTCTTCTGCTGGACCGATCTTGAAAAGCAGAAGAATCGCGATCACAGCGGGATGAGCTGCTTTATAGTCGAACGAACGATGCCTGGCTTTTCCAGCGGCACATTGCACGGGAAGATGGGAATACGCGCGGGCGATACGGGCTACTTCTCGCTTCAGGATGTCCGCGTGCCGAAGGAAAATATGCTCGGCAACGAGGGCGAAGGCTTTAAGATAGCGATGTTCTCGCTTGAGAACGGTCGTTATACCGTCGCTTCGGGTGCGACCGGCGTGATTCGCGCGTGCCGCGACGCATGCGTTTCATATGCGAATACGCGCGAGGTGCAGGGGCAAAAGATCGGCGAGTTCCAGCTTGTAAAGCAAAAGATCGCAACGATGGAGGCCGATTACCAGATGGCGCATCTTCTTTGGCTAAAGGCGGGATACCTGAAAAACGAAGGCAAGCCGTCCGCCAAAGCCGCGAGCCTTGCAAAATGGCAGGCGACCGTCCGAAGCGAAACCGCCGCGTCTATGGCGATCGAGCTTCACGGCGCCAACGGTTACACGAACGACTATCCGGTCGAACGTTATCTGCGAAACTGCAAAGCCGCCATCATCTACGAAGGC
>JBOGOW010000237.1:0-6235 GCA_050748285.1 Pyrinomonadaceae bacterium | reverse complement strand
GACCCACGCCTTATCGATCTCCTTTCGGCCTTGTTCTTCATTGCCGTCGCCAAAATGCAGACGCACATAGCGGATCAATTTCTCGCTGTCGCCCGCCTCGATTGCCTCTTTTAAATATGCGAGTGACATCTATGAACTCTTCGTCAAAAACTGTTCGAGCAGGTCTTCGAGGCCGACTTTCGCTTTGAAGATTCCAGTTCCGTGACCGCCTTTTTCGTAAATCTTAATTTCGTATTTGTCTTTGGCTCCGGCTTCTTTCAGCTTCTTAACCGAAACGGCCGATTCGGCATCATCATCAGCCGCAACCATCAACAAGGGTCTGTCGCCATATTTTTTTACCGCGGGTTCGGTCGGCATATTGCCGAAATAATTCAAACCCGGCGAAAGCAATGCGACGGCTTTTACCTTTGGATTTTCCGCACCATAAATTATCGCAAGGCTGCTTCCATACGAAGCGCCGACGATCCCGATACGGTTTGTATCTACATTCTTTTGTCTCGACAGAAATTCAAACGCCGCGTTAACATCCGCCAGCATCCCTTTTACTGCTTCATCCGACCGGCTGACCGAAACGGTTTTTCCATCCGCCGTTTTCACCGACTCGCCAAACCCGCGCCCGTCGATCGACAAAACGCCAAACCCTTTCACCTGCAGCCGCTTCGCAAAATCGTCATAAGAATGACGATCGCTGTTAAACTGATGCAGCAGCAAAACCGCCGGTGAACCCGCTTTCGGCGATCCGTAAAACGAACCGACGAGTTTCACACCATCCGGCGAATCGATGGTTACGGTCTGCGGCCTATCATTGAGAACTGTATTCGCATTGTCGGTCGTATTTGCCGAGTGTGGCGTTGCCGAATTCGAAACGCCATTTGTCGAACTACCGTTGCAATTAGCCAAGATAACGAAAGAAAAACAAACAAGAAATAATAAGCGCATAGGGTTTATTTGCATATTCATGATTCAAATCTAATTCTGATTTATTTTCTCAAAAACCTTTGCTTTCAATTCTTTTTCGTCAAAATCAATTTTGAAAAATTCATCAACGCTGATCTTTTCTTCGTCGAGAAGATATTTCACCATTTGATAATATTTAAAATAGTCATATTTTGAACTGTCGTTCGGATTTTCGCGCCAAAGCCGCAATCCTTCGTCAAACAAAAGGGTAGTTTCACCCGCGACGTATTCGCAATAGCCTTCGTCTTTCCATTTCGGAATCTGCATATATTTTATAAATCCAAATTTTTCACGAAGTTGGTTGTGCATCGTTTCGTGAGCAATAACGCCGCTTAGCAAGCGGCTGTTCGGCGGCTCGGTGTTTCTGAATACCAAATCTTTATCAATATCGGATACATTAATGCGGCTGTGTCCGATGACCGGAATTGTGCTGCCCAAAGAATAACTGCTGAGAGTAAAAAACTTATAAAGGCCGAAAGAATCAGCAAGAAAAACATTTTCCTTTAAATCTTGATTATAAATTGGCGATTTTAGAAGCCGCTCTTCAGCAGTGTCCAAAACGCGCGCAAGGTTTTCGTTCAAAGGTTGCCGCGAATAGACATTGAAATTCTTGTACGACGCCTGGTGAGCAAAAAGAATTTGCGGGAAAATCAGGATCAAACCATAAACCGCCAAAATTCCCGCAAGTGTGTAGTTTATAGCTTTATATTTTTTATTTGTTTTAGTAAATTTCCGGTATTTGCGATAAGCTGCAAAAGTTGAATTTAATACTTTCATTTTCCTGTCTCCTTTAATAAAGCCTATATGTCATTAGATGGCCATCCGTTTACGCAGGCGGTTCTGACTTAGGCAAAAACCTCTATAACTTTCTGCACCAAATCTGCGAGTTTATCAACCTCTTCGCGTGTGTTATAAACAGCAATCAAAGCTCGGAACGAGCTTAGGAAAATCGGAGAATCACAATCTTGATTCAAACAAAAAATCTAAATAACAGCATATTCCGTATGTTTTCTCAATTCCGGCGCGTGAAACGCCAGCACAATATCGGACTTTGGAACGCCCGCCGCCTCCAAATCCGTCGCGATTCCGTCCTCGGTGCCGTCGTGTTGGATATAAATTTTGCCGTTAATAATCTCTACGTGAATGTTGATGCCATGAATGCGTCCCCGACTGTTCCAGCCGACGCTGTAAAGCATATAAGAATCGTTTTCCGCATCAAACATCGTGCGCGATTCGATGTCGCCGTAAATATAAGGAATCGCCGCGTATTCTCCGATGACCTTTTTAATGATATTTCGGTAATTTTCTAATTTATCCATCGCACAATCACTTCTTTTTCTTCATTAAAAACCAAGACTTTCAGGTCTTCGCTTTCAATCAATTCTATAACGTCGGAATGTACAAAAAAGTTTGTTGTAGATCTTTTCACCCACGGCAAGAAAAAGCTGTCGTTCAGAGTCTTCTCGCCGCATCGCAAGACGATAAATAATAAATTGCCCGACGGCTTTTTCAAACTCTGACAAGTTTGAAGTCCCGATAAAACTTTTTACTTCGACCGCAATCTTGCGCCCGTCCTTTTCCGCTGCAAAAACTTCATCGGCAATTATATCAATATAGGCTCGCGTCCCGCCCCAAGGCAGCGGGAGATTTTCAGCCGTAATGCGCCAGCCGTCTTTAATCAGGCTTTTTTAACCGTTTCGTGATAAATATCTTTCGCTGGCATATTTCGATTTTGGATTGGTTTTCTCAAGGAAACTAATCTTTTTAATCATTAAGCAAAAACCTCTATCACCTTCAGCACCGCATCGGCAAGTTTATCGACCTCTTCGCGGGTGTTGTAAAACGCGAATGACGCGCGGGCGGTTGCGGGGATGTCGAAGAATTCCATTACCGGTTGTGCGCAATGGTGGCCGGCGCGGACGGCGATTCCTTGCTGGTCGAGAATTGTGCCGATGTCGTGGGGGTGAATGTCTTCGATGGTGAACGACAAAACGCTTGCTTTATTCGCCGCGGTTCCGATTATTTTCACTCCGGGAATATCCTCAAGCCGCGCAGTCGCGTATTCGAGCAGCTCGTGTTCGTAATTTGCGGCGGCATGGAAATCTATCGAGTTGATATAATCGATAGCCGCACCCAAACCTATGCCCGCAGCGATAGCCGGAGTGCCGGCCTCGAACTTTTCCGGTATCGGCGCAAACGTGGTTTTTTCAAATGAAACAGTTCTTATCATCCCGCCGCCTGTCTGATATGGCGGCATTTTATCGAGCCATTCGCGCTTTCCGAAAACGACGCCGCTGCCAGTCGGGCCGAACATTTTGTGACCGGAAAACACAAAGAAATCTGCATCCAGATCCTGAACATCCACCGGAAAATGCGGAACGCTCTGTGCCGCATCGACGCAGACGGGCACGCCGAATTTATGCGCCGTCGCTATCATTTCCTTGAGCGGATTGACCGTGCCGAGCGAATTCGAAACATGCGTGACCGCGACCATCTTCGTGCGTTCATTGAGCAGATTCTCGTATTCGTCAATGATGAGTTCACCGCGCTCGTTCATCGGAATCATCACAATGCGCGCGTCTTTTTCTTCGGCGATCATCTGCCATGGGATGATGTTCGAGTGGTGCTCCATCTGCGAGACCATTATTTCATCGCCTTCGCCGATAAACTTGCGACCGTATGAATGTGCGACCAGATTTATGCCTTCGGTCGTGCCGCGCACAAAGATGCATTCGGCCGCCGAAGGCGCGTTGATAAAGCGTTTCACTTTTTCGCGCGCTGCTTCGTAGGCGGTCGTTGCGTGTTGCGACAAATAATGAACGCCGCGGTGGATATTCGAATGTTCCTCGGCAAGATATTTCGAGCCGCGGTCGATCACGATCTGCGGCACCTGCGACGAAGCGCCGTTATCCAGATAGACCAGCGGCTTGCCGTTTACTGCCCGCGATAGCACAGGGAAGTCGCGTCTTACTTTTTCAACATCCCAATCGCTCATTGTTTTTACAGCGTTCATTTAGACCGATGCACGCGGGCCCGATTTGCCACGGCCCTTTGACGCGCTTTTGCCGTTAGCAGGTTTTGCCTTCGGCTCAGATTTTGATTTTTTTCCTTGTCGAGCGATGAATTCGCGCAGTGCAGTTTCCACCACGCGAGCACGCAGGTGTTTTTCACCCGCGATCTCATCGATCTTTTCCATTATTTCGTCTTCAATAATTAATTGTGTTCGTATTCTCATAATTTAATTTCCTAACTTTACATCGAGCCGGTTTAGAACTGCGTCAACTAGCTCAGTCTTGACCGCATTGGTCCTAATGATAAACCCTTCAAGGATCTCGGCAATTTTTTAGCTCATGCCAACCGCAATTTCATCGACGATTGAAGCGTTCGGCTAAACGGATTTAGAACGAAACCGAATTCCTCCAAGGTTACCGTTCCGAGAAGAGCGTCGTCACCTTCCTCTCCAAGCAGGACGGGCGTGTGGCCTTCGTCGTCTAATATTTGGATAAAACATTCAGAAATTCCCCGCTCGACTTTTGTTCCGTCAGCGAGAATAAACGACAGGCTTTTTTTCGATTTCAACTCAAGTTTTTCCCATACTTGTTTGGGCAGAAGCGTGTAACTCGCACCGCTGTCAACCAAGAATTCGACCGTTTCAGAGTTATTATTCTTACCGGTCAATGTGCCTTCAATATGAATTAAACCCATAATTACACTCCAAAATTTGAACTCAACCGATTCAATACTGCTGCGTCGAGCTCATTCTTAATTATATCAATCTCGATCTTATTAATGATTTCCTCCGCAAATCCGTAGGTCAGCAGATTTCTCGCTAAATTTTCCGGCAAACCGCGCGTCAGCAGATAAAAAAGTTCCTCTTCCTCGAGCTGCCCGACGGTCGCGCCGTGTGCGCATTTTACATCGTCGTTAAATATCTCAAGCTGCGGCTTTGTATCGACGCGGGCGTCGTTCGAGAGCAGAAGATTTTTGTTCGATTGCTTCGCATCTGTTCCGTGCGCGTTTTCGCGGACGAAAACTTTGCCGTTAAATACGCCGCGCGATTTGTCGTTCAACACGCCCTTGTAATTCTGATGCGACGTGCAATTCGGCACCGTGTGATCGATGATCGAATGCGTATCGCTGTGCTGCGCGCCCGAAAGCATATACAACCCATCGACCCACGCTTCGCCGCCTTCGGCCGTAAATTTTACGTCGATATCGTGCCGCGAGATCGCACCGCCAAGATTGATATTCGTCGAATTGTAAACGCTGCCTCTGCCCAAACTCACTTCGGTAACCCCGTAATTAAAAGCCTCCGCACCATCTTTCTGTACGCGATAATGCGTAATGTTCGCATTATCTTCGACGATGATCTGAACGCCCGCGTTGGTAAAACTTTTCGCCGTGCTCGCATAAGTCTCGACGATGGTTGCCTTGCTTCCGCTTTCAGCAACAACAACGATATGCGGAAAGATCGCCTTGCCATCCTCACCGGCAAATGAAAACTCGATCGGCATTTGTTCGACGGAATCTTTTGCAATTCGGATGACCTTCACATCGGCGAATGCTAGGTTCAATGCGACAAATCCGTTCCGTTCGAAATTGAATTTCGAAAGGAGATCAAGGGACTCCCCCGATATTTCGCCAAGCACTTCCTTCACGATCCAGTTTTCACTTCGCAGCGAAGCAACGTTCGTATACTTCCAATCCTCCGACTTTGGCGTTGGAAAACCGTGAACCTGAAACCACGCAAAGGCCCGCTCACGCACGGCCAAAACCTCTCGTGGTACACCAGCATCGAGACTGGCGACATAGGCAGACGTAAATTCTCGTCCGAGGAACGTCGGTTCTTTTGCAATTTCAGCTGCCATCATTTTGCTGCCGCCTTTACCCAATCGTAACCTTTTTCTTCGAGCTCGAGAGCAAGTTCCTTGCCGCCTTCCTTCACGATCTTCCCGTCTGCCAACACATGCACCTGATCCGGGACGATGAAATTCAAAAGGCGTTGATAATGCGTTACCAAAATAATTGCCTTGTCGTCGCTTCGCAATTTATTGACACCTTCGGCAACGATTCGAAGCGCGTCGATGTCGAGGCCGGAATCGGTTTCGTCCAAAATTGCAAGTTTCGGTTCAAGCACCGCCATCTGCAAAATTTCGTTGCGTTTCTTTTCGCCGCCCGAAAAACCTTCGTTGACCGAACGCTTGAAAAACTGCGGGTCCATATCGACGATCTTCGCTTTCTCTTTCAGATAATCGTTAAATTCAAGCGGGTCGAGTTC
>JBOGOW010000236.1:0-6244 GCA_050748285.1 Pyrinomonadaceae bacterium | reverse complement strand
GCATTGCCGACGACCGTTCTTATCGACCGGAAGGGAAAAATTAGGTATATTGAGTCAGGAACAAGCCCAAGCCGAATTGAAGACCTTAGGTTTATGATCTATAAACTTTTGGCGGAAAAATGACGCTATGACCAAAAAAAGCGCAAAGCCGTCAATGTCAAGAACCCGAACGTTTTACGACCGCATAGCCGAGGTCCATAATCTCGCGCTCAAAGTTAACGGCTACCGCGCGTCTGTTTCGAAGTTCTTGCGTTCGATGGAACTTGAGGTGAACGACAAATCCGTGGTTCTCGATGCAGGATGCGGAACCGGCCTTGTTACGCTTGGCCTATACGATGCGGGATTCGATCCCGCGAAAACCGTGGCTTTCGATCTGTCGTCGCGTTCGCTAAAACTTGCAATGGGACAATTTCGCAAGGACAAGAAAACACGTTTGAAAAATATCGACGGCGTTCAGGGAAATATTTTGCAGCTGCCGTTCGACGATGAATCTTTCGATGTGGTGCTTAGCTGCGGCGTGCTTGAATATGTGCCGCTTGATGACGGTTTGCGCGAAATGTCGCGTGTGCTGAAACCAAGCGGGCGGCTCGTTTTTATTCCGGTAAAACCGTCGCTTGTCGGCTCGGTTTTGGAACTGCTCTATAACTTCAAGATACATCCGCTTGAGAGCGTTCGAGCCTCTGCGATCCGCTATTTCAATATAGTCGGCAATTACGAATTCCCAGTCGCCGAACCGATCGCATGGTCGAAACTTATCTTTCTTTTAGAGAAAAAATGACGCGGCCGCTGATCATCGCTCATCGCGGCGTGAGCGCACACGCGCCGGAGAATACGCTGGCGGCGTTTCAACTGGCGATCGAGGTTGGTGCCGAAGGCGTTGAATTCGATGTACATCTGGCTCGCGACGGCGTGCCGGTCGTTATCCACGATGATAATTTACGGCGTACAGGTCAACGCCCCGAGCGAATTGCCGATCTTACATCGAAGCAGCTTGCGAAGATTGATGTCGGATCGTGGTTCAACGCAAAGTTTCCAAAGAGCGCACAGGCCGAATTTGCAAAAGAAACAGTTCCAAAATTAAAGCAAACATTGAAACTGCTTGCAGCGTTTCGCGGCCTGATCTATATCGAGATGAAGGCGGACGATGCCGATTTTCGGCGGTTGGTCTCAGCGGTTGTTGATGAAATTCGTTCATCGCCATTGCTTTCTCAGATCATCGTCAAGAGCTTCAAACTTGGAGCCATACCCCAAATGCGGTATTTACTACCAAACGTACAAACCGCCGCGTTATTCGCTCCCGAAATAATGCACTATCTTCGCCGCCGCGAGCACATCATTTCTCTTGCACGCGAATTCGGCGCGCACCGGCTTTCTGTTCACTATTCACTCGTAACACCGCGACTTTGCAAACTCGCCGCCGCCGCAAAAATGCCGCTCACCGCGTGGACCATCGATGATCCGATTTGGATAGCGAGACGCCGCAATCTAGCTATCGGAGCGGTGATCACAAACGATCCGGCATTACTTCTTGGAGCGCGAAAATAATAAAGTTTGCACTGCGAAAAATCCAACCGGTTTTTCGCATTATCTCGTGCTATAATTTCGCGTTCGTCTCACATATATCAGTATGAAGCGATGCCCCGAATGCAGACGCGATTATTACGACGACACGCTGAGTTTTTGTCTTGAGGACGGAACTCCGCTGGTGCAAGGGTCTGTTCCGGTCAGTCAGATCACAACCGACGAGCCTGCGACGGCGATATTATCAGAATCCCGACCCGTCGGGACGTCAGCGGGCGGCCAGTTCGGTGATGAATCGCCGACTCTACAGTTTGTCCAAACAACCGACCAAACCGCGATCCTGCACACGGGAGCGGAGGCGGAACCTCAAAAGAGTTTAGGTGACGCGCCGGAAAGGCAAAGCCTTTCCGCACATCGGGCGGCAAAGCCGCTTGGCGGTAAATACAAACTGGCAGTTGGCTTAGGAATCACAGTTTTACTTCTTGTCGCCGGATTTTTTGGATACCGCTATTTCAAGCCCGCAGATTCGGGGCAGATCAGTTCGATAGCGGTGCTGCCGTTTCAGAATAAAAGTAGTGATGCAGACACTGACTATCTCTCAGACGGAATAGCTGAATCGCTCATCTACCGGCTTTCGCAATTGCCAAATTTGAAGGTCAGCCCCGTAAGTTCCGTTATTCGATACAAAGGCAAGGATACGGATGTCGCGCAGATCGCCAAAGAACTTGGCGTTCAGGCGGTTATGTCCGGGCGAATGAGCCAACGCGGAGACAACCTGAACATCAGCATCGAGCTTATCGACGCGGCGAATAACAAGATTATCTGGGGCGAACAGTATGACCGCAAGCTGTCCGAACTGCTTACGACTCAGCGAGAGATCGCAGCGACGATCACACAAAAGCTACAGTTAAAACTCTCCGGCGACGAAAAAGGACTTACGAAAAAATACACCGATAATAGCGAAGCCTATCAACTATATCTAAAAGGCCGATTTCATTTCGCAAGGCGAACCAAGGACGACATGTACAAGAGCATCGACGTCTTTAAGGAAGCGGTCAAGCTCGACCCGAATTTTGCGCTTGGGTATGTTGGGATCGCGGAATCGTATGCGACCATCCCGTCGTACCCTTACGCTTCGCCCGAGGAGTGTGTGCCAAAGGCCAAGGCTGCAATTGCGAAAGCTCTTGAACTCGACCCCGATTTGCCGGAAGCTCACACTGTCGCTGGATTGATCGCCGCGTCCCACGATTGGGATTATCCGAAAGCCGAGCGTGAATTCAAACGGTCGCTCGAACTCGATCCGAATCTCGCCATCACGCATTATCGCTACGCATGGGTTTACCTAAGCCCGCTCGGACGCCACGACGAGGCCGTAGCCGAAATGAAAAGGGCGATGGAACTCGAACCGCTTTCGATCCAGCAAGGGGCGAATTTTGCGGCGGTCTTGATGTATGCCGGTCGGTTCGACGAGGCGGTCGACCAGGCAAAGAAAACAAACGAATTAGACCCTACGCACATTGGCAGTTTGGTGTGGCTGGCACACACTTACAACGCAAAAGGGATGTATCAAGAGTCGCTCGCGGTCTCGGAGAAGGCTGTGAACGTGGCTTCCTACCAACCACGAGCCCAGCGTGGTATTTCGTACGCGATGATGGGTCAGCGTGATGACGCACTGCGAATAGTCAATGAATGGAAAGAAGCCGAGAAAGCCGGTTACGTGATGATCTATTGGCTGGCCGCGACGTATGCGCTGCTCGGTGATAAAGATGCGGCATTTGCCGAGCTTGAAAAATCGTTTAAGGCGCGCGACTGGTTTCTACAACGGTTGAAGACAGACCCGTTCATGCAACCGCTTCGCGGCGACCCTCGGTATAAAGAAATGCTAAAACGCTTGAATCTGCCGTACTAGAACGTTATGAAACGATGCCCTGAATGCAGGCGAGATTATTACGACGACACGCTGCTGTATTGTCTCGACGATGGAAATGCGCTCCTCGAAGGCCCGGCGTCGGGAAGACGGGAGACACGAGACGGGAGTCTGGAGCATGAGCCGGCGACCGCGATTCTGTCAGAACCGGGAGCAGTAGCGACTGGGTTCCTAGGCGGTGAGGATCAGACACGCCCGCAAATTCACACTACCGAGCAGACGGCAGTTTTGCCGTCCGGAATCGCTGAGATACCGAAACGCGGTTTTGATAAACGACTGCTAGCGGCTCCCGTTGTGCTTGCCATTATCGTTTTTGGCGGGTACTTTGGTTACCGTTATTTCAAACCCGCTGAGACAAGCGCCATCAATTCGATAGCGGTTTTGCCGTTTCAGAATAAGAGCGGTGATCCTAATTCTGAGTATCTTTCAGACGGCTTGGCAGAATCGCTGATCTATCGGCTGTCGCAGATCGCGGATCTGAAAGTCAGTCCGACTAGTTCGGTTATTCGGTATAAGGGAAAGGACACCGAGGTATCAAAGATCGCGTCAGAGTTGGGCGTCGATGCAGTAATGACCGGACGGCTGGCACAGATCGGCGATAATCTGACGATCAGCGTCGAACTGGTCGATGTGCGAAACAACAAACTGCTGTGGGGCGAGCAGTATGAACGGAAACTTTCGGAATTATTGACCACCCAACGCGAGATCGTCACCGAGATCGTCGGCAAACTGCAACTAAAACTGTCAGGCGAAAACGAGAAGCGGCTGGCGAAGAAACACACCGACAACAACGAAGCGTATCAGCTTTATCTGAAAGGGAGTTTCTACTGGAACAAACGCACGGAAGAAAATCTCAACAAAGCCATCGAACAATTTAAAGCTGCGGTGGACAAAGACCCGAATTTTGCTCTCGCTTACGTTGGTCTGGCAGACTGTTATGCTTTGCTTCCCGAATACGCCAGCACGCCTTCGAGCGATGCCCTACCGCAAGCCAGAGCCTACGCGATGCGCGCGCTTGAGATTGACGATTTATTGGGCGAAGCTCACATCTCGCTTGCCAATGTCAACTCGCTTTCGTGGAATTGGGACGAGGCGGACAAGGGATTCAGACGCGGCATAGAACTGAATCCAAACTACGCGACCGCGCATAAATGGTATGGGCTTCAACTAGCCACTCTGAATCGTCTCGATGAAGCTCTGGCGAAGTTAAAGCGAGCTCAAGAACTCGAACCATTGTCAATCAGTGTCAGTCTAAATGTTGCGGACATCTATTTGATGAAAGGCGATTATGATGCGGCGGTTGATCAATGCCGAAGAACGGTTGACCTCGACCCGAATTGGTATTATGCGCGGCAGTATTTAGGTATTGGATATATGATGCAGCGACACGGCGTCGAGGCATTAACGGAAGCGGAAAAGAGCGTCGAGTTGTCAAAACGCCATAGTATCCCGCTTGGCTATCTCGGCTATATTTACGCGCAAACAGGAAAGCGACGCGAGGCGGCGGCAATAGGCGAGGAATTAAAAGAGAGATTTGCGCGTCGGCAGGCAAATGGTTACGACCTTGCCCGCGTCTATGTCGGGCTGGAAGACAAAGAACAGGCTTTCGCGTGGTTGGAAAGGGATTTCCAAACGCGTAGTTCGTTGTTGCCGTATTGGATGCGTTTCCCGCCTCTCAACTCGCTGCGCGACGATCCGCGATACAAGGATTTGCTGAAACGGATGAATCTGCCGGAATAGAAAGTGCAGAAGCCAGCTACGGAAGTAAGGGCGAGAAATGCACACTCGACTGGCGTGCGTGTTTATGTAGTTTGAATAATAAAAAAGATAAAGAATCAGAAAATCGAAGTAAAGGGAACGGAAATTACGATTTTCAATCGTGGTGAGAAAGACTACATTTCATTGACCGATATTGCGAAATATCGCAACACGGTCGAGCCGTTTTCGGTGATTAACAACTGGATGCGAAGCAAAAGCACGATTGACTTTATAGGTTTATGGGAAAAGTTAAACAATCCAAATTTTAAACCCATCGAATTCGAGAGGTTTAGAAATGAAGCGGGTAATAATTAGTCGTTCCTTACGAATTTAATATTGGATCAGGTTTGGATTGTCTTGAGAATTGACGGCAGAGATGATTGATGAAATTGAGGACAAAAATAAATTGATCGGAGGCTTTACTCATCCAGCTTTTGAAGGCCATTCAACCGTGCTCGCATCTGCCCCGAACCACCAATTCCCGCCATACTTTAGGCAACAGCCAGAACTTGCTGTTGGAGATGAAGCTGCCGCCTGCCACCCCGCTGACGATGATCGTCGGGGACATCGCCTACGTGCCATTGCAAAGCGGCAGATGGTGTTATCTGGACACCTGGACAGACTTGTTTTCAAGAAGAATCCTGGGCTGGGCGGTCCGTTCTGATATGACCGAAGAACTGATCATCGAGGCCTTTCTGATGCTTCTTCGGCGGGTCAGGCTGCCCGATGGCTGCATCATCCACTCGGATCGCGGCGGACAATACGCTTCGAAGAAATTCCACCAAATGCTGAAACTGCACGGCTGCAGCCAGTCGATGAGCCGATCGGGCGAAACTTACGACAATGCTTTTGCCGAAAGCCTCTTCTCCCGCTACAAGGCCGAACTCCTGGAAGGCGGTGCGTTCGCCGACGCCGAAGAAGCACGAATGGAAACCTCCCAATACATCGACCTCTATTACAATGCTTCGAAGGCACTCGAGCATCGACTATATGAGCCCGCTCGCCTTCGAGGTCGATTACCGCCAAAGAGTTGAAACC
>JBOGOW010000235.1:0-6276 GCA_050748285.1 Pyrinomonadaceae bacterium | reverse complement strand
ATTTTCGCTATACACTATTCGTTATTTGGAAAGAGCAAAGCTGTCAAAATAAGCACCATCTTCTAATGCGTAATCCGGGTTTAACTAAACGATTTGATAGGCGGACGCCAAAATGTTTTTTACCCGCGTAACTCGAGTTCAGCGAGCTAGATATCCGGCACCCAGAAAACGCGTCCGCCTTCTGTCATTTTCTTTAATCCAAGCCCAGGCAACGCGCTTTCATCAGCACCCAGATAGGTGAAATGCGGCAGGTCGGAAACGACCGTTTGATACCAATGATATTTCGCCAGAAGCTCGCGGACCTTTGCGTTGTCGTGTTCTTTCACATCTAATGCGAGCATTGATAGGTGCTGCGATGTTCCGGGCGGTGCGACGGAATAGATGATCGATTTCGAAAGATCCTTCGCAAAGAAAATACCTTTTTCTTCAAGCTTCAAAACTTCTGGAACCTGTTCATATGGGGACATCGCCTTTATGCGGTCGGCCTCTGCCTGTGTCAGCTTTCCTTTGCCGACCCAATGTTTCAATGCCGGTTCGACGCGGCTTTTCCAGAGGCCGACCGTTTCGTTATAGGTGCGCTTTGCGGAATCGGCGTCGCGTGGAGAGATCGAAAGGCCGGATGATTTTGCATCAGCCAAAGCTTTTTTCAGGTCGTCCATTGCCGCCGATTGCAGCTCCAAATTAAAGCCGCCGATATTTTCATTCGATTTAGACAGCTTCGATTGAAATGCGGAAACTTCCGATTCATCCTTAAATACAATTACGCTCGGAGGCGTAACGCCGCCGCGAGCCACAAAAAACGAGCCGTATTCGCGGAGAAGTTTTTTGCCAACCTCGTCAGTAGGCTCGACAAAACCGCTTGGTAAATTCGCAGAGAATCCGATCTTTGTTTTTTCCGACATATTTGTGTTCGTATTATTTGATGAATTCCCATTCGAAGGCGTGCTCGAAACCTTCGGGGAAGATGAATAGTTGGCCGCTGGATAATCGTTAGTTCCTGAACTCGGTGAACCCTGCCAGCAGGATAATGCCAAAATTCCGGCAACAAAGAATGCAAATAAACCCGAGATTCGATTTTTCATAAAGTTTCAATACGAAATAAATGGAGTGAAAACCCAGCCACGGCTGCCTTTCTCGGTCTGAATATACGCCCAATTCGAGCTGATTCCTTTCCACTGGTCGTAATTGTCCGAATAGCTGATTATATAAACTTTCTGGCCGCGGCGAAGCCCGTTAATTTTTCGTGCCTTCAGGCTCGGAGCGTTGCGGACGATAACATCGGTCGCATTACAATACGCGACCCTCGCCCCGCTCGGGATCTCGACCTCCGGTTTTTCGATCTTGACCGTGTTCGACGCAGTATTCGCAGGCGGTCGTTTTTCCTCCGCCGGTTTTGTTTCCTTCAATGCAAGAGCAAGTTCGCGCCCGCCGGTTACCGTTTGCGAGTTATTCGAACCATCAACTTGAAACGGCCAGAGCTTATGTTTGCCTTCGTCAAATGCGCCATTAAACAAAGCGAATGCGTACTTGCCATTTACGAGAGCGTTGTCGAGCTTGATGCGCTTCATCGCCGGTTTGTCATCGACCAGCGATGCCTTGAAATCGAACTCGCGCATTTTCCCCTCGTCGGTGATCGAATCGAGCCGAACCAATTTCAAGTCGTCGATCTTTATATCTGAAGAGTCGGAATACAAGATCAATTCACTCAATGTGCGGAGTGACGGATTGACCGATTCCTTTGCGATAGCATCGCGTGCTTCCTTGATATTCGCGGCTTCCCGCTTCACGATCTCGGTCAATGATTTATTTTCCGGATTTACCGCAAACAGCCCGAGATGATCGGGAAGCGGGTCGGGCGAAGGAATCGGCCGGTTGAAATAGACAAGTCCCGCGACCAGGCCAACGGCGCCGATCGCCAAAAGCACGACGACTGCGACGACCGCCATTAATAAACTTCTCGATTTTCGCTGATTTTTATCTACGCCTGATACGGGATTCGCATCAGAAACAGTTTCAGTATTTGTTTGGAAGTTGACAGTGCGCGGATCTTCTGCCGCAGTAGTTTTAGCACCGATAACTGTCAGAACGCTCGGAAATGCCTCTGTTTTCTGCGAGGTATTTGGAATCGAAGCTCCGCAATTCACACAAAAGATGTATTCATCATCATTCTGATTGTGGCACTTGGGGCAGATCATTTTTAACGCCGTTCGGTTATTTGAGATTCGGTATCCAGAATTTATATCCGTTCTTCAACCTTAAAATCAACCCGCGTTGCGGTAATTCCGATTCGTCCACGCCGATGTATGTAAAATGCGGCGTGTCGTCGATGATCGTTTGAAACCAACCGTGTTTGTTCAGAATATCCCGAACATCCTTGTTTGCGAATTCCGAAACGTCGAGAGCAATTAGCGAAAGGTGCTGCGAGGTGCCCGGTGCGGCGACCGATGAAAAGATCGAACGGTCGAATCCGGTGCTGAACCACCAGCCGTTTTTTTCCCATTCGATCACCTGTGCAACTTGAGCATTTGTCGCCATCTTTCGTGTGGCTTCCGAATCGGCGGCAGATATTTTTTTCTTGCCGGTCCAGTATTTTAAAGCCGGTTCGAAACGCGAATTCCAGATCCGTGCCGTGTCAGCGTAGGAACGCCCAGCGGCTGACGAACCTCGCGGAGTTATCGAAAGGCCATTTTTCTTCACCTCGGCTGCAGCTTCGAGAAGTGCATCCATTGCCGCCTGCTGCAATTCGATATTCTTCCCGCCGATGTTCGCAGATTTTGTTGTCAACTGCGACTGAAAGGATGAGACCGAATCTTCATCTGTAAAAACGCAGGAATCCGGATAGCGAACAGACGACGATGCGACAAACATCGCGCCGTAATCTTTGAAAACGCGCATCGCCACAACGTCCTTGTAAATCGGGCATATTTTTGCCAACGCGGAATCACCTCCGACTGTTTTCAGCACAACGCCCAGAAAATCCACCGACGGCTTTTCCTGCGACACAGCAAAAGTAGTTGCCGATAGAACAAATATTGAAAAAATAAATATCCTGACAAAATATTTCATTTATTTTTCTTGCGTTCATCCATCTCGCTATGTGCCTTTTCAGCAAGATCGAGATATTCCTGACGAAAGGCATCGAGTTCTTTTTCATCGAACTCCTCGAGATTCATAACGGCATTTCTCGCCGAACGATGCGAGCGTATCAATTCGTCAAGTTTGACATGGATAGCTTCGGTATCTCGGTTCTGCGTATTCTGAATAAGAAAGACCATCAAAAAAGTGATGATCGTTGTGCCCGTATTGATGATGAGCTGCCACGTATCGCTAAACGCGAAGATCGGCCCCGAAATTCCCCAAATGATCAGTATCAATACTGCTCCGATAAACGTCGATGGATGCCCTGCGAAAACCGAGGCGCTTTTTGCGAATTTTGTGAACAGCGATTTATTTTCGTGCACCATTCCGGCCTCCTAAATGCTCAGATCGTGGTCGAATTCCTCCACGATACCACAAATTTTATCGATGTATCCTTTCATATACGTATCACTTTCGATGAAAGGAACCTGTTTTCTGATCGCCGAATAAACCGCCTGCGTGCCGGCACCCAAACGAGCGTCTTTCGCCATCTTTCGCTTCCGGAGATCGACGCCTTGAGCCGCGCAAAACAACTCTATCGCGATTATCTGTTCAAGATTTTCAGCAACCTGTCGCAGCTTTAGTGCTGCCGTCGCACCCATCGAAACATGGTCTTCGACATTGGCAGAACTCGGAATAGTATCGACGCTCGCCGGATGCGACAAAATCTTGTTTTCCGTGCAGAGCGCGGCGGCGGTGTATTGGACGATCATAAAGCCGGAATTAAGCCCGCCGTTCTCAGTCAAAAATGCGGGCAGAACGTGAGCGTTCGATGATTCATCGGTAAGCCGCATTATCCGGCGTTCCGAGATATTTCCAAGCTCCGTTAACGCAATGGTCAAATAATCAAAGGCCAATGCAAGCGGCTCACCATGAAAATTACCACCCGAGATGACCTCGATTTTTTGGTCTTCCTCCATCCGTAATTCCGCATTCCGCACTCCGCATTCCGCAATAAAAATTAGCGGATTATCAGTTACCGCATTCAACTCCAGTTTTAAAAGCCAATCGGCATACGCAACTGCGTCGCGGCAAGCACCGTGAACCTGCGGCATGCACCGAAGCGTATAAGCGTCCTGCACATTTGCGGGATCGAAACCGCGAACAAATTCGCTGCCTTCGAGGATATTTCGGAGATTCGCCGCGCATTCGATCTGCCGCGGATGCGGGCGAAGTGCGTGGATGCGTTCGTCGAATGCGGAAGTGGTTCCGTTCAACGCTTCGAGGCTAAGACAGCCCGAAATATCGGCAAGATCGGCGAGCTTTATCGCGCGTGCGGTTTCGAGCAAACCGACAGCGGTCATCACCGTCGTACCGTTCGTAAGGGCGAGGCCTTCTTTTGCTTTTAGCGTAACGGGAGACAGACCGGCTTTTTTCAGTGCAGCTGCTCCGGCAAGAATTTCACCATTAAATTCCGCCTCGCCCTCGCCGATCAGCACGCATGCAAAATGCGCAAGCGGCGCAAGATCGCCGCTTGCGCCGAGGCTGCCTTTTTCAGGAATAACGGGATGAACGCCGCGATTCAAACATTCGAGAATGAGTTCGAGTGTTTTGAGCCGAATACCGGAAAACCCGCGCGCCAATGTATTCGCACGGATCAGCATTATCGCCCTTACGGTCGCCGTATCAAACGAATCGCCAACGCCAACCGCATGGCTCAAAACTATATTCCGCTGAAGCTGCTCAACCTCTTCGCGGCTGATGATCTTGTCCTTAAACGCACCGAAACCGGTCGTGATTCCATATGCGATCTCACCGCGCTCAAGCAGCGTATCGACTGCATCAGCAGCCCTATTGACCCTCGTTTTTGCATTTCCAGAAAGCGAAACGCGCGGCTCGCCAGCCTTGCCGTAAGCAACAGCAAGCACCTCTTCAAATGTCAGGCTTTCGCCGTCAATAAAGATTTCCTTCATCTGATCCATTTACCTGATTTGTAAACTGAGCCGATGTTGCACGCTCCGAATTCATGGGCTAATACCCGATAGTCGTTTGCATGCAACGAAATAAAGTCCGCAGATTTCCCGACCTGGATCGAACCATAAGTATCGCCAATTCCGATAGCATGTGCTGCATTTATTGTCGCAGCATTCAATACTTCCGCCGGTAAAAACTTTTGATACCTACACGTTATCGCCATTGCCATAGGCATTGACGGACACGGAGCGGAGCCGGGATTGTAGTCGGTTGAAAGCGCGACCGCGCAGCCGGAATCGATCAGTTTTCTTGCCGGTGCGAACTGCGTTTTCCCTGCGTTGAAATTCTCGGTCGGAATAATAATGCCAATAGTATCGCATTCGGCAAGCATTTTGATTTCCGAATCGGATATCACGTCAAGATGATCGATCGAGGCTGCGTCGAGTTCGATTCCCATTTGCGAGCCGCCAAGGTTTGTGAATTGATCGACGTGTGCCTTCAATTTGAAACCGAGACCGCGCGCTGTTTCGAGAACACGCCGCGACTGAGCGATATCAAACGCGCTTTTTTCACAAAACACATCGGCAAAAAAAGGAATCCCGTTTTCAAAAAAATGCGACGCAATATACCACTCCCACGCTTTCGGCAGCATCTCGCCGCAGATCAGATCGACATAGCCTTCGGCATTGTCATTGAATTCCGGCGGAATGGTGTGAGCTGCAAGAAATGTCGGCACGATGTCTATCGGATGCATTTTGTCGAGTTCATCGATCACGCGGAGCATCTTCAATTCCGTCTCGATGTCGAGGCCGTAACCGGTTTTGATCTCGCACGTCGTCGTGCCGCAAGCAAGCATTTTATCGAGGCGTTTGCGGCTTTGCTCGACCAATTCTTCGAACGATGCTTCACGCGTTTTTTGTACCGTCGAAATGATGCCGCAGCCCGCAGCTAAAATTTCAAGATAATCGGCGCCCTTGATCTTTAATTCAAATTCATCCAATCGATCGCCCGCAAAAACGATATGCGTGTGCGGATCGACGAAGCCGGGACAAACAACTTTGCCGTAGGCATCAATAATATTATCCGACGAATAATTGCGAACTATCTCGTCCGTTTTTCCAACCGCTGCGAATTTCCCATCGATTACCGCAGCAGCGCCGTTCTCAATAATGCCGACATCGCGCATTTCGTCACCACGTTTCGGCTTGCCGACCGAAGCACAGG
>JBOGOW010000234.1:0-6310 GCA_050748285.1 Pyrinomonadaceae bacterium | reverse complement strand
GTATTGTGAACATATTATTTATCGATCAGATCGTCGGTCGTAATTCCCGATTCAGATTTTGAAGCGGGTGAGAGCATGGCAACCGCGATGTGCGATTTGCCCTGAATATAAGTTTGAACATATCGATTCGTATCGGCACGCGTTACGGAACGCATTGCCTGATGGTAGCCGCGAAAATAATCGATGCCGGTCGAGCTCCACCAAAAACTCAATATGTGTGCGTATTCGGTCAATTTTTCCCGTTCGAAAAGATCGCGCGATTCGAGTATCGTTCTCGCATTTTTCAATTCAGCGTCTGAAAAATATGCCGGGTCGTCAAATTTCACGACCTCAGCATAAGCCGCCTTTAGCGCCGCCTTTGCCTTGTCCGGCGTCGTTACAAGAAGAATGCTGATAGGGCCGACGTTTCGCTGCGTGTAGTAGCCGATATTTGCCCCGACGGTCAGGCCGGAATCGACAAGATTTCGCTGAAAACGCGAATCGGGCTGCGACAAGATATACGAGAAAACATCCGCCGCGTAGGTTGCCGCGTTGTCTTTCCCGATCGACGGCCCGTGCCATCCGATACTGATCAAAACGTTCTGTACCGGCTGTTCAACTATAAAACCTTCGCTCTTTGCGATGGGAGGATGCTCGACGAGCGGAAACTCTTTGAATGGATCGACCGGCCTTCGCTTCCAATCGCCGAAATCTTTCTCGACAAGTTTGAAAATTTCGGCCGGGTCCACATCGCCGGTTACTACGATCGCGGAATTATTCGGCACGTAATAGCGCTCCTGAATAATGCGCATTTTTGCGGTCGTCGCGGCCTCGATCGATTCGCGGGTTCCAAGCGGCATTTTTCGCGTCGGATACTTGAAATACATCTTTTCGTTGAGCGTGTTATTCAGGTAAAAAAACGGATTCGATTCGTTTCGGTCAACCTCGCCGATGACGACCTTTTTCTCGCTCACAAATTCCTCTTCATCAAAATTCGGAAACCTGACGGAATCGCTCATCGATTTTATCGCGGTCGCAACGTGCGGCTTTAGAACGGTAAAGAAATAATTTACGACCTCTTCACGCGTCGTCGCATTTTGCATGCTGCCCGCGTTGTCCAGGTCATCGATGTAGCTCAAGTCGCCGATCTGTGCGCTTAGTTTTAACTGCTCGCTGCAATTTGCACCGGCGAAATAATCCATCCTGCCATTTTTCCGCGCCAGATTGCACCGATATATCCCGACGGCCTTATTCGGCTTGAAGAACATGTGCTCGTATAGATGCGAGAGCCCGTTTAGCTCGGGAGGTTCGGTAAACGAACCGTTGCGCACCGCAAGTTCGATGGTTACAAGCGGGACGGCGGTATCCGGATAAACGATGACCTCAAGGCCGTTTTCAAGCGTCTTGCTGACAAACGGAATCTTGTAAACCGGCGGCGCGGTTGCCGTGGACGAGCTTTGCCCAAAGAAAGCGGTCGGCCAAAGTGATAGAATCAAAACGGAACCAAGAAAGAATTTTTTCACATTTAACTCCAGAAACTGCTCGATCGAGTGGTTGTTTGGATCGGCCAATCTTGAAATAATAATCTAGCATAAAGCGAGAAAATATATGGAACGCGACAATATGATGCACGGCGCCCGCACGGCGTTGAATACAATTCCCGAAATGCGCGAATGGGCGGAAAATTTCCTAAAAGAAAAAACACGCCATGAGAATACGCAGATGACCGACGAAGAGTTTGAAAAATATTGGAAATACCACAAACCGGAGATTATGCACGCCGGTGCGGCCGAGGCCGCCGACGCTTTTAAGCGTCAGAGACAAGAGACGGGAGATTAGAGACGGGAGACTAGAGAAAGCGCGCGATGTTTTTTCATTTTTCACCATCTCCTGTCTTGGCGGGTTGAATGACCCACTTATTGGGATTATTCGCCATTGCAACAAGCATCGAGATTATTTCTTCGTATTCGAGAAAAAGGCCTTTTGCGATTTGTCGATCAGCATAGTTGCAGCGAACCGCACATTCTAACCACGTCTGTGTTTCCGCCGCTTCGCCCTCAGCATCATTCAACTTACTGATAAAAGCGGCCACGTATCTTCGCTTTCTCCACGCTTCCGCCAGATTGGCCGGAACCGAACGTGACGACCTGCGAATTTGATCGGTCAATGAATAGGTCTCCTCTTTTGGAAACGATTTGCTTATTTCAAAAATCTGCATTGCAGCCTCGAACGCCTTTTTGTAAACGATCAGATCCTGGTGCCGCAATATCTTATCGCCCACTATCTCCTGTCTCCCATCTCTTGACTCCCGTCTCTCGTCTCATGTCTCCCGTCTTCCTCAAACGCCCGGCATAGCTTTTTTCAGTGGTTTTAGGATCGCGAACAAAACTACGGCCATGAATAGGGCCATGCACGCGAGCACTAAAAAGAAAGTGGATTGCAGCCAGATGTCCCAGTATATGCCGATCATTGTCAGCTTATTGCCGATTGCGGTGGCAACAAACCAGCCGCCCATAAGCATGCCGCGCTTTGCAACAGGTGCAACCTTTGACACAAGCGAAAGTCCCATCGGCGACAGCATCAGTTCGCCGAGCGTCACGACGAAATAGGCGAATATCAGCCAAAATGGTGAAACGCGAAACAGGTAAGCATTTTGAAGGATCGCGGCTTTGTTTTTATCGCCTTCGCCGGGAGCGATCTGATTAACTGCAGCAACGAGTTGATCTCCACCGGGTTTTGTCACCTTGGTCGCCTCGTCAGTCGTTGACGAAAACTTAACTCCATCGACAACATTTTTGCCCTCTGAGTCTTTTGTTGACATCAGCTTATGAACTACATCCTGCGACATTCCTCCCGCAATAAGATTTTTTGCGACGCGTTCATTAATCCGAAAAGAGCCGGCGGCAAGCTGCGCTTCCGTTTTCGCCGAACTTTCACCGATCGAGGCTCCGAACCAAAGCACAAGGAAAGACAGCCCCGTAAGCGTCATTCCGAACGCCATTTTCGTCGGCGTCGCAGGTTCCTTTCCGCGTTTATCGAGAAATCCCCAGAACCAAACTAATGGGAATGTCAGCACAAGGATCCAGAAGGCATTGATCGAATTCGAGATCGTGCCCGTTACGTTCCAGTCAGTATTGTCATCTGCAAAATATGTGAGCGTTGAACCGTTTTGGTGAAAGGCCATCCAGAAAACGATGACGATCACAAAGATCACACAGAGCGCAAGTATGCGCTTCCATTCCGGTACCGATCTGATAGTGCCGGTTTTTGCATCAAGATGGACGGTTCCCGAATCCTGGCGGCTGATCGCATGCGGCGGAGCATCGGTCGCAGTCGCGGCAGCATCGCTCGGTTGATCGTCGATGTGCTCGACAGCCTCGATCACATGTTCGCCAATAACCAAAGCTCCCTTGTGGTCGGCCCGTTCAACCAGGCTTCGGAAATACCACAACACGCTGACCGAAATTACCATTCCGAATGCCGCGACTGCGAACGCCGCATGATAGCCGAAATATGCTTTTACGATCTCCATCACTATCGGGGCAAGAAAGGCGCCGAGATTGATGCCCATGTAAAAGATGTTATATGCGCGGTCTTTCAAATGGCTGCCTTCGGGATACAGGTTGCCGACCATTGTGGAAACATTCGGCTTAAAGAATCCGTTCCCGATCACCAAAAAGGTGAGAGCCATGTAAACCGCCCATATCGCCGGGATGGAAAGCATCGCGTGCCCGGCCATAAAGAAGAATCCGCCGATCATCACCGCTTTTCGATAACCGGTAAACTTGTCGGCGATCCAGCCGCCGATCAGCGGACTGGCGTAAACAAATGCGAGATAGTTTGCATAAAGCGCGGTCGCATCGCCGGCCGTCCAGCCGAATCCGTCGTTCGGGTCGCGAAGATAAAGCGTGAAGAGTGCCAGCATCGAATAGAAGCTGAACCGCTCCCACATCTCGGTCGCGAATAAAACATATAATCCTTTTGGGTGGCCGGAAACATCGCCTGAATGTGCGGCATTGAAAGTGTCGGCATTTGCGCTCATGAATTTTTCCCCTGCGAAAATTTGAGATTTGAAGAGAGTTAGGCAAATATAACAGATTAAAGGGTTTCGGAAAAGCGATTATATTTAAAGGGTTGTGTCCTTATCTAGCGTTAGCCGTGATTCTTTGGTTTTTTTCTTAGTGAACTCCGTGAACTTTCCTTTGTGTTCTCCGTGTTAAATGAGTCATAACCACAGAGAACACAAATTTATGACACGGAGCACACAGTCTAAATGTCAGGCAGTGAATACTGCCGGGCCGAATTCAATGAATTAAATTTCTGTTTATGGAAGTTTTTAGTCAGTTAGGTGAAAAAATCGAGAAGGCGTGGCGAGACGTAGATTTTGACGAAGAAAGGCTGCCGGCGATTGCCGCAGAGCATCTTCGTGGGGAAGATTTGCCTTCGAAAGTTACGGCGTGGGAAGTACTAGAATGGAGCCTTGCACAGACGCAGATACCTCGGCAGAAAAATCCAAATTCGAATTTCGGCGATCCGCCGATCACGCTCTACGCTGCGTCCAAATTTTATATCGATGTTTATTTTTGGTTCGAGGGCACTACATCTATCCACCAACACGGCTTCTGCGGGGCTTTTCAGGTGCTGCATGGTTCGAGCATACATAGCTGGTACGAATTTGAACCGAGGGAAAAGATAAATAATTTTATGCAGATCGGCGATATGAATCTGCGAACCTGCGAGCTGCTCGAAAAAGGGGCGGTTCAGGAGATCTGGCCTGGCCGCAGCTATATTCACAGCCTGTTCCACCTCGATTCGCCGTCGGCCACGATCTGTGTGCGAACCGATAAAAGCCCGGTCGAAATGCCGCAATTTAGTTACCACAAACCGTCGCTCGCTATCGATCCGTTTTATGAGGAAGAGACGATCAAAAAAAAATTACAAGTGATGTCGGCAATGCTTCGCGCAAAACGACCCGATGCCGATGAGCATATCGGCAAGCTGCTCGCTGAAAGTGATTTTCAGAGCACGTTCTTGATTTTAAGTTCGCTCAAAAGTTTTCTTTACGGAAATCAGATAGATGAGCTTTTCAATCTCTCAGCTCCGAAAGAGCGGTTCAAAGCCTTTTTTGAGATCGCAAGAAAACGGCATGGTGAAAAGGTGGATATCTTTACCGATGTTTTCGCGCACCACGACCGGCTTGGCGAAATAATGCGTCAGCGAAACTTGGTGACCGACCCGGAACATCGCCTCTTTTTCGCACTTCTTTTAAATATGGACAGCAAGGAACCGATCTTTTCGCTTATCAAACAGCGTTACCCGAAGAGCGATCCGCGCGAAAAGGTGCTAGATTGGGTATTCGATCTTTCGCAGACGCGAGTCGTCGGCTCTCATCAGCAGAATGCCCTCGGCATCTACCCGTTCGAGGATGTTGATCTGATGATCTTTGAGCATTTGCTTGACGGCAAGAACAAAACGCAAACCAAACAGATCATTGAGTCGGAATATCCGGCTGAGAAGTTCAAATCGATCACGGGGGAACTCAAGGGCCGCATAGCAAAGATCAAAGATGCCGTTATCTTTGGCCCGCTATTCGTTCACTGAGTTACCACTCGTTTCGATACATAAGGAAAAGTATGGATAACCTTCATGAAATTCACGGATTTCGTTCCACTAGAGTGTTCGGCTACATAGTGATAGCCGCATTCATTATTGCGGCTTTAGTTGCGTCTTGCATCGCTCTCGGTTCAGCGACTGCACTCGCTTTTCCCGAAGCCGGGTTCGAGACGGTGAACGGTGACTTCATGAGCGTGGGACTAACTATCATAGGGTTAGTAGCTATCGCAGACATCCCGGCAAGGCCTGGATTGATCATTTTTTCTGATTTGGATCTATAAGGCATATCGCAATCTAACACCACTGAGGGCCTATCATCAGGAGTTCTCTCCGGGATGGGCGGTTGGTTGGTGGTTCATACCATTCCTAAACCTTGTCCGTCCATATCAGGTCGTCAGAGAGATCTATAACGAAAGTGATCCTGACTACGAAGAAGATATGGGGTTTCTGTCGGTAACGGGACAGGGAGCCCCGCCTTTCGTCTCAATATGGTGGTTGACATTCCTTGGCGGTGGTTTTGCGTACAGGGTGTCCGACATTGTGTATGGAAAAGGCGACCTTCCTGCATCGGAAGCGGTATTCATACCTTTACTGCTCGGCGGTTTGCTGTGGGCCATATCCGCGGGAGTTGGTGCATACATTGTTTATTCGATAATTGATCGGCAGGATGGCCGATATCTAAGAATCGCGTCATCCATCGACAGTACACCGCAGTCCT
>JBOGOW010000233.1:0-6313 GCA_050748285.1 Pyrinomonadaceae bacterium | reverse complement strand
GGCTGAGGCGGCGATCAACGAATCTCCGAGACCGATTTTCCTTTGCTGTCGTAATGAAATCGCTTCACTAATTATCTCTCTTGAAACTTCAATCCTTGTTAGCGACGCGAAAAATATTTCGAAGTATTTTCTGTCAAATTCGGCGAGACGGTGAAATCCGAGAACCTCAACCATGCTTATCTCGGAAAATAAAATTGAATTCGCTCGAACAAAGTCTCGAAGCCGCTGATTTTCCGGCAACGCCGAATAAATGATGATGTCGCTGTCGAGAATCATTAATCTCGTCCAGGCAGCGGACGATCCTTTCTGATCTCGAGTAGCCATTTATCGGGATCGGGAATTGAGCTAACGCCTCCGTTATCTGCGATTTTTTGCAGCGCGGCAACTGCACGCTCACGGTTCGGGTTTTTTGCGGCACTAGGTTTTTTTATGATCGTAACGATCACCTCGACCTCAGCCCCATTCTTTGTTTCGCTCGGCGGCGTTTCGCTCCAAGTGATCTGATTTTCTCTTATTTTCGCTTTATAAGTTTCAAGCATACGATTTCCCATTATAAAGGCCTTTTCAAATAATATCACCAAACGTTTGGAGTTTGAAAATTTTCGATATGATCATAAAATTGAGATAAAAAGTCTGCTAACTTCGTTCACCCACGATATCAAACTCAAATTTCAACGTTCGTTTTACGCGGACGAGGCCGTGGAAAGCGCTTGTGGCGTTTACGTTGAAATCGCCGCGGTCGATCTTGAATTCGCCTTGAGCCCGCAAGCCGTCGCCGTTGATCGTAACGCGGGCCGGTATCTCGATCTTCTTTGTTACACCGTGAAGAGTCAGATCGCCGGTGATCTTAACGTCCATCGCGCCGTTTTTTATCGAGCCTTTTACGCCGGTGCTTTTGAATATGATCTCGGGATACTTTTCGGTCTCGAGCACGATCTCTTCAAGCTCTTTATTTATGATCGCCTTTTGTTGATCTGTAAAATACGGATCGGTTTCTTCAAGCGAAGCGGCCTGAACCGTCATTTGGAGCGAAGCGGGATTGATCGCATCGAGCGTCAATTCCGCCTCACCGCTAAAATCGCGCACGGCGATTCGATGGCTTTTGCCCTTGAACCACGCAAGACCGGTACGATTTGCGTGAACGATAAATCTACTTTTCTCAGGATCGATTCGAAAGCGCAACAGCGTGCCGTCAAACGGCAATCGCGCGCCAACCTCGTGCAGATCACTATTCAAATACCAAAAAAAACCGATACCACTCATCAACAACAACAAAAATAAACGCACAACTATTCCTCCAATGAAAAACGCCTTGATGATTTGAACACCAAGACGTTGGATGCAAAAAGCACGCTAAAGGTTTTAGTTTAGGCTGAAAGCGTCGTTCGGAACGACTGTAATTTCGCCGTCAGCGGTGTCGATAAGGAACCGCATCGCCGATTTCCATTGATTTGTGATCGGGAGTTTTACTTTTTGGTCGATGTGACGTTTCAGGAATCGGGCGCCGTACGCGGGGCTGAATCCCTTTTCGGTAAGTAGATCGATTGCAGATTCTGATATCTCGACCAGCTTGCCTTGCCGTTCCATATTTCGCTTCATTTTTGCGAGATAAAGCCGGGCAATATCGCGAACCTCGTCCATAGTGAGCGGCGAAAATACAATGATCTCGTCGATGCGATTTCTAAACTCCGGCGTGAATCGCGTCTCGGCGGCCTTCATCGCCTCGCCCTTTATCTGCATAATATCGCCGAGCGTTTTCTGTCCAAAACCGAGCGGCTTTTCGTAGCGTTTGAAATTTTCCGAACCGAGATTCGAGGTCATTATCACGATCGCGTCAGAAAGATAAACCTTCTTGCCGCGGCCGTCTGTGATCCAGCCTTCATCGAATGCTTGAAGGAAAATGTTCATCAAATATGACGACGCTTTTTCAACCTCATCGAGCAGCAAAACCGTGTATGGATTATCGCGAAGCTGCTCGGTCAAGATGCCGCCGCGTTCCGACCCGACGATGCCGCGCGGCATTCCGATAAGTTTTTCGATGCCGACCGTGCCGTCGCCGTATTCGCTCATGTCGATGCGAACCATCTTGCCTTCGTCGCCAAACATAAATTCGGCGACGGCCTTTGCAAGCTCGGTTTTCCCGACGCCTGTCGGCCCAAGGAAAAGCAGCACGCCATCGGGCGCGTAGTGATTATCCTTTAATGGTCCTTTATTAAGACGCAGGCGTTCCGCGACGGCCCGAACCGCATCCTTTTGTCCGATAACGCGATTGGCAAGGTCGTCTTCCATGACCGAAAAACGATCGGACGTATCGCGATAGATCATGTCCTTAGGGATACGCGATTCCTGCGAGATAACGTCGATTATATGTTCGGGGCGAACCGTTAGATTTTCCAATTCGTTTATCTCGACCTTGACCGAAGCTGTATCGAGCCAGCCGATCGCTTTGTCGGGAAGATGCAGATGGCGGATGTATTTCGGCGACATATCGAGCGCCATGTTTATCGCTTCGTCGGAGATCGTGACCGAATAATTTTTCTCGAGCCGCGGCTTTAGGCCTAGCAATATCTGCCGTGTTTCGTCGATGCTCGGCTCATCAACTTTCACGAGCCGAAATCTTCGCGCCAGAGCTTCGTCGTCGCTGATATATTCTTTAAATTCATTCATCGTCGTCGCGCCGATGATCCGAAGCTCGCCGCGTGCCAGCGACGATTTGAACATATTCGCGGCGTCGCTCGTCGTGCCCATCGCTGCACCGGCGCCGATTATAGTATGTGCTTCGTCGATAAAAAGAATGATGTTGTCTTTCTCTTTAACCTCGTCGATGATGCCCTTGATGCGTTCCTCGAACATCCCGCGAAGCATCGTGCCGGCGACCAAACCGCCCATCTGAAGCTGAACGAGATGCGAATCACGCAGGCGGCTCGGAACCTTTTCGGGTTCAAGTTCAATCAATCTGGCAAGCCCTTCGACGACCGCCGTCTTGCCCACGCCCGGTTCGCCGACAAGCATCGGCGAATTCGAACGCTCGCGGTGCGAAAGGATCTCGATCATTTGCAGGATCTCTTTTTCGCGACCGATCGTCGGCGGGAATTTGTCCAGCCGAGCTAACTTGTTCATCGAAACGCCGAAATGTCGAAGGAAACTGGGCAGTTCGAATTTCTGCCTTACACGTTCTTCTTCTTTTTCTCGTTTCCTTATTCGCGTGCGTGCTGTTTGGGCGACTTCGTCGGATGGCACGCCGAGATTTTGCAGCACGTCGTTGAGGATGCTTCGCTCGTCATTTGAAAGCACGTAAAAAATATCGCTGCCGTCGATCACGCGGCGCCCCTGCGAACGCGCCCTGTCCATTGCGCGTTTGAAAAGTTCAGTTGTTTCCGGGGCAATTTTATAGCCGGAGCCCGTATGCTGCCGGCCGCTTTCCATTCGTTTTTCGATCAGCAATTTGACCGACCGCGGATCGACCGCAAGGTCGCGCATCGTCGATGTAAAGAGGTCGTCCTCTTCGTTCGCGATCGCATGCAGGACGTGCTCTATCGCAATATAATTCTGATCCCGCCGTTTCGAAGCAGCAAGCGCGGTTTCTAAAACACGCTGCCCGCTCTCGCTAAATTTATCCTTATACGCATCAATATCTGCCATAAAACTCTCTCAAGCCCGAAAGTAGCGGATGCGAATCAGGGAGCAAACGCAAACCCAATTTCATAATACCATTTCAACGCAAACCGCGAAACCAGTTTCACAATGACTGCGTCCCCGACTGGAGCGGTGAACGTCTCGTTCACCGTCGCTTTTCGCAAATCGCGCGCATTTTTCGCACTTCGTGCTCAAGGTCAACGGGACGTGACTGGAGCCGTGAACGTCTAGTTCACGCACGTTTCCAGCAAATAATGCGCATTTTTCGCACTTCGTGCTCAAGGTCAACGGGACGTTGACCACTCCAGTCGCTAATCGCTCCAGGTACCGACTATGGCTTGCGCGAGGTGAAAACTTTATCGTCGATCGGGACGTTGTGTTTTACGGACGTAACGGTGGTTACGACGTCGCCGTTGCCGGCCGTGTTGTTTATCGTTTTAAAGGGCAGCATTACGCCATCGACCTCGCGGTAATCTTTGTAGAGAACCGTGTAGGGCGTCGAAACGCTGCTAGTGCTTGAAGGGATCATGCCTTCGCGTTTTAGCAGCAGGAATGTTTTGGTTGAATAATATTCGGTAAATTTCGAACCTTTTTCGGGTTCGAATTCGACAGCATATGCGTCTTCGTCGCCGATTTTTGCAATGCGCGAGATCGTGATCGATTTGTATTTCGATTTAAGATCTAGCATTCCGTAAAAATCGGATGCGAGACGCGTGTCTTCGAGTCGTTTGCCGGTGAGTTTGTCAACCGGAGCAAAGGTGTATGCCTCTTCACCACGCGTGCCGTCAAAAAATTCCCAGCCCTTTGCGATCTCTTTGCCGAGAGCTGTCAATGTGGTTTCGGTCGCGGAAAAATTCGGCGCCTTTGCCCACGCTTTTGCGGTCGCTTTTACGCCCTGTTGTTCGAGGTCGATGTTTACGGTGGCAATGCGCGTTTTTAGTTTTCGCCAATTCGCCTCGCCGCCGCTTGCCACAAGCGCCTTTGCCAACAGTTCGTCGGCAGTAATTCCGAGGTCTTTTGCAGTTGCGGTCTTGAAGCCGAATTCGCCTTCGGGCTGCGTTACGACTATCTTTTCGATCTTGCCATCGGCGGTTCGTTTTACCGAAAGCCAATAGTCGGCGGGCAGCGGCGACAATTCGAACTGATCGGCCGCTTTTTCGCGGAGCTCGTACGGCTGTTGGCCGGGTATTGCGAGATAAACCTTGCCGTCGGTTTCTTTTATCTCGACCACGCGGCCGTTCGCTTCGGATTCGTATTTGCCGATTAGCGCTTTTGCGGCCGATGAGGCGGGCGTTTCTTTCACATCCGCACCGACGCGCGGAAGCGTGTAATTTCCCTGCGGCTGTTCAAGCAGAAGTTCCTTGTCCTTAAAAGTGATAAAAAAACCATCGGGAGCGCCACCGAGCTTATACCGTCGGCCGCTGATTTTTTCGAGCGTGTATGTCGGCTGATTCGGAACAAAAGCTTGCAGCTTGCCGTCTTTCCACTGAACATCGATGTCGAAACCGGCGGCGGCAAAATTGTATTTGCCGGCCTCCTTTTCCGGAGCGACGCTTGCAGATTGGTCGGAAATTCCATCATCTTTTTTACCGAGAATATTCTCCCAAACGACCGGCATCAGCTCGACGCCGAGCGACGATCCCGAAACATTTGTGAGCATAACGAAACCGAGTTTTTTCTCGGGGATCATTGCAACGAGTGCGTTAAAACCGTCGATGTTGCCGCCGTGCTGCACGACGGTAAGGTCGTTCCATTTTTGGATGAACCAGCCGAGACCGTAGCTGACCGAGCCGTTCGGCGTTATTTTCATCTGCGGTTTTAGCCATTCGGCGTAATTTTTTTCGGAGACAAGGCGTTTGCCGTCGGGCGTTACGCCGCCGCTCAAAACGAATCGCAGCCATTTCGCCATATCGTTTGCCGAGGAATTTATCGAGCCCGCAGGCGCGACCGCATCTATCTCGCGAAACGGAAGTTTCTGCGTTTCTTTTGTGTCGAAATTATAGCTATAGCCGAATGAATAATCCTTAGTCTTCGGCATATCATTGATCGACATCGTGCTGTTCGTCATCCCAAGAGGTTTGAAAATGCGTTCGGGAATGAATTTTTCCCACAGCTGTTTTTGCGCGACCGCAACCACCTCGCCGGCTGTGGTGAACATCAGATTTTGGTAGCCAAATTTTTCGTGCAGTTTGGCCGTAGGCTTTGCTTCGCCGGCAACGCGGATGAGTTCGGCCCGCGTCAGCTTGCCGGTTATCATCGCAAGATCGGTGCGGTTTAGCCCCGATGAATGCGTCATCAGATCGCGGATCGTCATATTCTTATCCGTTTCAGGGTCGTACATTTTGAAATACGGCAGGACGGTTTTTGGCGAGGCGTCAAGCGAGATCTTGCCTTCGTCGTCGGTCATCAGAACGCTCAACGCCGTAAACGCTTTTGTCGATGAACCGATGGCGAACTGCGTATCGGCAGTCGCCGGAATCTTATTTTCGAAATCCTTATACCCGAGCCCTTTTGAATAAATGACCTTGTCGTCTTTCACGATCACCAGCGACATTCCGGGAATGCCGAGCTCTTTCCGGCGTGCCTCGACCTTTTCCTCGATGGTCGCAAGGCCTTTTGCATATTGGTTTTCGACCGCAACGGTCGCTCCGGTTTGAGCATAGCCGACCGCGGGGAG
>JBOGOW010000232.1:0-6352 GCA_050748285.1 Pyrinomonadaceae bacterium | reverse complement strand
CGTGGTCAACGTGGAACATCGCGGCGCTTTGGATCGGGATGAGCGTGGTCATTACGACCTATACTCTTGCCGGCGGTTTTATCGAAGCGGGAATGACATGGTGGCAGGCGATGTTGACGATACTGCTCGGCAACTGCATTGTCCTGATACCGATGGTTTTGAACGCTCACGCGGGGACGAAATACGGCGTTTCGTTTCCGGTTTTGGCGAGGGCTTCGTTCGGGACAAAGGGCGCGAATATTCCGGCTATTTTACGGGCGATTGTTGCATGCGGTTGGTTTGGCATACAAACATGGATCGGCGGGACGGCGATAGATGCTTTGTTTACAGCGGTTTGGGGCGGCTGGGCCGCATTCGATTCAGTGATCGCCGGGAATCCTCTGCACACATGGCTCGCGTTTTTTCTTTTTTGGCTGATACAGGTCGTTATTATTTTTAAGGGAATCGAGGGCATAAAATACCTCGAATCATGGGCGGCTCCGCTACTGCTTCTTGGCGGATTGGCGTTGCTGATCTGGGCGTCGAACGCGGCGGGTGGATTGGGAAATGTTTTGTCGGGTTCTTCAGTGCTGCAAAAACAATCGGCTAATTTTTGGACGATATTTCCCGGCGCGTTGACGGCATCGGTCGGCTATTGGGCGACGCTGAGTTTGAACATTCCTGATTTTACACGCTATGCAAAATCGCAAAGATCACAGATGCTCGGCCAGGCCTTGGGATTGCCGCTGACGATGACGGCGTTTGCATTTATCGGCGTCGCTGTTACGAGTGCGACAGTTATTATGTATGGAGAGGCGATTCCCGATCCGGTAAAACTTATCCAAAAATTCGACAGCACTGTTGTTATTTTGTTTGCGATGCTCGTCATCTTTGTAGCACAGATCTCGACAAACATGGCTGCAAATGTCGTCTCGCCGTCGAACGATTTTTCGAACCTCAACCCTAAACGCATCTCCTACGTTACCGGCGGATTAATTACGGCCGTAATCGGCATTTTGATGATGCCGTGGCAGTTAATGTCGTCGATGGGAGCGTATATCTTTACGTGGCTGATCGGCTATTCCGGCCTGATGGGAGCCATCGGCGGCATTCTGATCTGCGACTATTTTGTAATTCGCAGGCGACGATTGCAGCTCGCTGAGCTATTCAAAACAAACGGAATTTACTCCTACGGCAGTGGCTTTAATTGGCGAGCCATCATTGCCCTTATCGCCGCCGTCGCGCCTGTCGTTCCGGGTTTCCTGCGTGCCGCAACCACACCCGGTGGACAAGTCGCCGATCCAAACACTTTCGACACTCTATATACTTACGCGTGGTTTGTTACCTTCGGAATCGCGTTTTTATTGTATTATGTGTTAATGAAATTTTCTGAAGATTTAGCCACAGAGATCAATGAGATTGAGACTAATAGTTAGGGCTTTATCAGGTTTTAGATTCGAGGGGCGTTCTAAAAATCCTCTGTGTCCTCTGTGGCGAAAACTACTATGTCAAGAATAATCAAATGCGGCCTGATACAGGCACATAACGTGGCACCGACCGATGCGCCGATTCCGGAGATCAGGAGTGCGAATATTGAAAACCAGATGAAGTTCGTCGAGGAAGCGGCGAAGCAGGGCGTGCAGATGCTTTGCTTTCAGGAGATTTTTACGACGCCGTATTTCTGCGCCGAACAGGAGACGCGATGGTATGAGGCGGTTGAGAAAATTCCAGACGGGCCGACAGTCAAGCTGATGCAGGAAGTTGCGAAGCAGCATGGAATGGTACTGATCGTCCCGATCTATGAAGAAGAACAGACGGGTATTTATTACAATTCGGCCGCCGTCATCGACGCCGACGGTAAGTATCTGGGCAAATATCGCAAGACGCATATCCCACACGTCGCACCGGGATTTTGGGAGAAATTTTACTTTCGCCCGGGCAATCTCGGATATCCTTGTTTCGACACCGCGTTTGCGCGCATCGGCGTTTATATTTGCTACGACCGACATTTTCCCGAAGGCGCTCGCTGTTTGGGATTGAACGGCGCGGAGATAATTTTTAATCCGTCAGCAACTGTTGCGGGTTTGAGCGAATATCTATGGAAATTGGAACAGCCGGCACACGCCGTCGCTAATGGTTATTTCGTTGGAGCAATAAACCGTGTTGGGATGGAAGCGCCGTGGAATATCGGAGAATTTTACGGCCAGAGTTATTTCTGCGACCCTCGCGGCCAAATGCTCGCCGAAGGTTCGCGTGATAAAGATGAACTCATCGTCGCGGATCTCGATATGGATAAAATCCGCGAGGTCCGCAACACCTGGCAGTTTTTTAGAGATCGCCGCCCCGACGCTTACGGCGAGATCGTTGCCGATTAAGGCAGAAACACGAGCGGTATGGAGTGTGCCGATCAAAAACCACGAGCTTGAACGATGCAAAGTAAAAAGGAAATTTTCGAAGAATTAAATCGCAATCGTGCAGCGTTGGCGCGATTTGGCATCAGCCGTTACGGCTTATTCGGGTCGTTTGTTCGCGAGGAGCAGAATGAAGAGAGCGACATTGATATTCTCGTTGACTTCAAGCCGGACGAAAAAACATTCGATAACTTTATGAACCTGGCATTTTATCTTGAGGGCTTGTTGGGTCGCGAAGTTGATTTGGTAACACGCGAATCGCTCAGTCCTCACATCGGACCGAAAATTTTGACAGAGGTCGAATATGGCATTATCGATTGAAGATTATCTTCGGCACATTCTGGACGAGGCGAAATTTCTTAAAGAAAGGGCCGATGGTATAGAAAAGGAAAAGTTTCTCAATGATCCGTTGTTAAACCGGGCGTTTGTTCGCAGTATCGAGATCATCGGCGAAGCCGCAAAACACATTCCTGACGACGTTCGGAGTGAATTTCCCGAGATCGGATGGCGGTCGATCGCTGGTATGCGGGACAAGTTGATTCACGGATATTTCGGCGTCGATCTCGAAATAGTTTGGGATGTAATCGTGAACAAAATTCCCAAACTTTCATCAGCGGTTAGTGTAATGCTGGAAAAAGAGGTGCCAAAGACAGATGTCAAATAATTTTTGCACACCGCTTGATATTACACAGATCGAGCAAAATTTTGCCGAGATAAATCCGGCGATGACGGCGGCTGAGGCGGCGGTCGAAGCGAACCGTTGTCTTTACTGTTATGACGCGCCGTGTATGCACGCGTGCCCGACGCACATCGACGTGCCGTCGTTTATAAAGAAGATCGCAACAGGAAATTTACTTGGGTCGGCCCGCGTAATCTTCGATGCAAATCCGATCGGTGCGACGTGTGCCCGCGTTTGTCCGGTCGAGGTTTTGTGCGAAGGCGCGTGTGTTGAAAAAACGCTGCTTCAAAAACCTATCGAGATCGGCCGGCTTCAGCGACACGCGACCGATTTCGCAATGAACGGCGCCAAGCAGATATTCACCAAAGGCGAATCAAACGGCAAGTCGGTTGGCATCGTTGGCTCCGGCCCGGCTGGGCTTTCGTGCGCGGCTTACCTTGCGAGGCTTGGTTACGATGTAACCGTTTATGAACGAAAAGAAAAAGCCGGCGGCCTCGATACATACGGCATGGCTGAATACAAAATGCCGCAAAGCGTTTCGCTTTCCGAGGTCGAGCACATAGCCGCGATGGGGGTGAAATTTCTGACGAATACGCAGGTCGGTGAAATTTCCGAATCGCCATCCGAGGCCGATGAGCTTGTTAAGCAAGCGGCAGAACGCGCGAAACATGAAGATCTTCCGGCGATTCCAAGTGCTGAAACTTCCGCAGCTCAAATCGTTTCGTTTGCTGATATACAGCAATGGCACGACGCGGTTTTTCTTGCCACAGGTCTTGGCGATACCAATAAACTCAACATTCCCGGCGAACATCTCGACGGCGTTTATGACGCTCTGGCGTTTATCGAAAAAATTAAAACCCGCGATTGGAAATCGGTCCCGCTTGGCAAGACAGTCTCTGTTATCGGAGCCGGAAACACGGCGATTGACGCGGTCACACAGGCCAAACGTCTCGGAGCCGAAAAAGTGATTATGGTTTATCGCAGAACGGAAAATGATGCGTCGGCCTACGATTACGAATTGGAGCTGGCAAAAAAAGACGGCATTGAATTTGTTTGGCAAGCTGCGCCGGTCGGCGTTCTTTACGATGATAAAAATAAGAAGGTAGTAGCTCTCCGCTGCGAAAAGGCGGACAACTCGCTCGAACTATTCGAGATTCCCTGCGATATGGTCATTAAAGCTGTCGGTCAGCAAAAGATGCGTTCATTTTTCGCGGATGTAGCAGGCATCGACACCGACGAAAAAGGCCGAGTGATCGTAAACGAAAATATGCAAACCTCAAACCCAAAGATCTTTGCCGGCGGCGACTGTGCCAACGGCGGCAAGGAAGCCGTCGATGCAGCACAGATGGGAAAACTTGCGGCGCAGGGAATTCATAAAACACTTTTGGGCGAAACGGTAAAATTTGCCGGAGCTTAAATCGAACCAATTCAATATTTATTTCCAGTGCACCGAACCACAAAAAAACTGTTCAAATACATGGCAGTAACCTGTGTGTTTGTAGCAATTGCATGGTTTTTTCCGTTACCCCTTTTTGCTCTTGTAATATGCGGTTTGTGGGATGTGTCGCGAAATCGCCGACTCGATCTTAGTGTCGTTCGTCAATATTTTCTCAAAAACGGAATCGGCACATGGCTTGCTTCGCCGCTTAATATAGCGTTGGATATCCTCGCGTTGCCGTATATAAACAAAGGTGTTTACACGATCGACGACCTGCCCACAGAATACAAAATCGAAATTCAAAACCTTCTTGACGAAGCCGACAAAAATGATCTTGTAGGGCAGCTGGAATACCTCACCGCCGGAATGCCGCGCGTCATGTTTTTCTTTAAATGGTACGGACGCAATGTTGACACTACGATAAAGATTCCCGCGTTTCGAAATGAGTTTAAGTTCATCCGCACCATCGGCGTTTCTGTTTTTCGAGAACGTGAAAGCACATCGCGCCACTTTGGCCCGTTTCGCCCGACGCTACGCGTTCTTTATTGTCTCAACGAAATAAAGGACAAAAACTCATACATAAAAGTCGGCCCGGTCGAAAACCGCTGGAAGGAAAATCGGCTGTTCATCTTTGACGACACTTTGCTCCATCAATCATTTAACGAAACCGACGAACCGCGTTACGTCCTCTTCGTCGATATCTTAAGACCATCATATATCCCGTTCGTTTTCGACATCGCCGTAAGCCTCATCCGCATATTCTTCAAAGGCATCAACGGTATTTTTTACAAAAACTGGAAGTTGATGAATAATTGAATGCTTTATGTCGAAGAGTGACGAGAAAATCAAAAAGGAAGAATGGACTTACGTTGTTACACAAGAAGAATATGATGCCGAAATTGCCAGCGGGCTTATTGACGAAGAAGTTTTAAGGCCTGGAACATATAAGTTGCGGCCTAACAATTGGGCAGAGAAGCTGAGAAAAACCGGTAGAGTAAAAGTGACGGTGCGTAGTGGGGACAAGATCGTTGAACAATATTGGCACGAAACCGGAAAACGTAAATGAAGTGGTAAATCAGAAATTGAATAAGTGATGCAAAAATATTCGGTAAATCAGCAACTCATTGAGACCTTACTTTCTTGGGTGCGATCTGGAGAAATCGCGATTCCTGAAATTCAAAGACCCTTTGTGTGGGATAGTTCAAAAGTAAGAGATCTGCTTGACAGTCTTTATCAAGGGTATCCGGTCGGCTACGTTATCGCGTGGAAAAACCCGAATGTTCGCCTGAAAGACGGAAGTTTGAGCGAAGGCAAGAAGATTCTAATCGACGGCCAACAACGGGTGACTGCACTTACGGCCGCGCTTCTTGGCGAGTACATCATAGACAAGACTTATCGACGAACAAAGATCAAGATTGCTTTTAATCCGTTGTCGGAAAAATTCGAAGTACAGAATCCAGCCATTCTCAAGGATCGGACATGGCTTTCTGATATTTCAGATGCAATAAGCGGAGATTCGGGAATTCTAAAGCTCGTGCGTACTTATCTGAAGTCAAATCCAGAAGCGGACGAAGATCAAATAGAACGGGCTTTTACTAATTTGGTCAATATTCCCCGAAAGCAAATTGGGATTATCGAGCTCGCTCACGATCTTGACATTGAGACCGTTACTGAGATTTTTATACGCATCAATTCAAAAGGTGTTGTTCTCAGCCAGGCGGATTTCGCAATGAGCAAGATTGCGGCTAATACCGAATATGGCGGAAATACGTTACGCAAGGCGATTGATTATTTTTGTCACCTTGCCATTGCTCCGGATTTTTACAAACACATTGTGGATAACGA
>JBOGOW010000231.1:0-6409 GCA_050748285.1 Pyrinomonadaceae bacterium | reverse complement strand
GGTCAAGGTGTTCCAGACATTTTATTACACGCGTGCCGTTACGCTCATTCCGTCGCTGGCGCAATACGCGAATGTTGCCGGTAAAGAACCCGGCACGCTTCGCGGTTCGCAATGGAGCCCGTCGGTTTTTCTCGGTAATCGCGAACGCGGTTTCTTTGGCGGAACGTCGTTGTTTTTCGATTTCGAAAACCGACGTCTTCCCGCAAGATCACCCTTGATCAGCTCGCTTTTCACGATCGGGTATGCATACGATTGCTGCGCTATTTCCGTTCAGTATTACACTTTCAACGTCGGTGCCCGTTTCGAAAATCGAATCTCATTCGGCTTTAGATTAAACGGCATCGGCTCTGTCGGAACAGATCAATTCGGCCAAGGCGTGAAATAATTCGACAAAAATTACGGCGTGTAAATACTGCAAGGCAGGCGACGTTTATCCGCGACACTGCGACCGAAGCCAACATCAATGAAAGCAAAAAAAGCGCTAAAACAACGACTGCGCATTGACAAAGCTCATTGTTTCGATCAAAACGCATCTTGTAACTCTCACAAATAGCTTTGTAACTCGAACAACGACCACTCTTCTTCTGACAATTGCCATTGTCATGCTAACAACGGCTATTGTTACTCTGACAATCACCATTGTTGACCTGACAATCGGTATTGTCAGCCTGACAATACACATTGTTACTCTGACAGCGGGCATTGTTAGTCTGACAATAGACATTGTTACTCTGACAACGGGCATTGTTAGCCTGACAATGAGCTTTGTTGCTCCGGCAGCGGTTACGGAGTGCGGAATGCAGAATGCACATTGCGGACAGGAATGTCCGCGTTCCATTGCACAAGCCCGCACGTAAGTAAGGGCGGAACAATCAAGATCGGGCAACGGATTCTTAGCCGCCAAACGCTTTCCTCCGACGATGCGCGTACCGCCCTTGTTTACACGCGGGCTTTTGCAAAAAAATGCACAAGCCCGCACGTAAGTAAGGGCGGAACAATCAAGATCGGGCACGGATTCTTAGCCGCCAAACGCTTTCCTCCGACGATGCGCGTAACCGCCCTTGCTCACACGCGGGCTTTTGCAACGCGGGCTTGCCCCTGCATCATCCAGGTCGGAGAGCAAAGTTATCAGACGATCTTTTTTTGTATCGTAAACAAATGAATCAAATTGACGGTGAAGGCGTTGGTTTAGGTTCTTCGCTCTTTCGCTTTAGCTGCGGAGGAGCATCCGAGGAACTCGAACCGTCGCTGTCGGCGTCGGATGGATCGCCGGGGTCAGGCTGCCGACGTTTTAACGTTGGTTTTCCCGGATCGGACTCATCGAAATCTGCCGTCACACCGGCCGAAGCATTTGAGGTTCGGAACAAATACGCCTTCGTTCTGTCAAATTCCGACGTGCTAATAACGTATTCCTCGCGTTCGGGGAATCGGGCGACAAGTGCCAGGCTCGAATCCCTTCGATCAATCGATTGCGGATGCGAGGCAAATATCTTAGCCAAAGTGCCCGGTTTTTTCTTATTCTTGCTGTTGAGTTTTTCAAACATCGTTGCCATTCCGGTCGGGTCATAACCGGCGGCATAAAGGTATTGGACGCCAAGCGAATCCGCCTCTTCCTCGGCAGAACGGCTGAATTTCAGGAAACTCAGTAATTGGCCGAAACCGCCTGCATTTTGTGCGACCGTGCTGGCAATGCCGCCGCCGAAGATTATCGTCGCAAGCAAACCGTAGTTGATCGCGGTCAATTTGCCCTGATTTTCCATTGCGTGGCGTGCCGCGACATGGGCGATCTCATGTGCCATTACGCCGGCAAGCTCGGATTCGTTGTCAGCCGCCAGAATCAGGCCTTTGTTTACAAAGAAAAATCCGCCGGGAAGTGCAAAGGCGTTTACCTCGTCGCTGTCGATAACTTTGATCGTGAAAGGAATCTTTGCATCCGAATGCAGCACCAAATTCTGACCGACGCGGTTTACATATTCGGTAATGACTGGGTCGGTGACCAACTTCGCCTGCTGTTCAACTTCAAGCGCAAGCTGCCTGCCGATGGCGATCTCTTTTTCCTGCGAACCGCCTAGCCAGCCGAAGAACTTGTCCGATCCGCTGTTTAGTTTTCGCTTGCCGATCTGCGAAGGATCTTCTTTTGCGGAAAGAGGCTTATTGTCGGTCGGCGTTGGTTTTGCCTGTGCGTCGTCCGAAACATTTTTGTCTTTCGACGAATTTGTTTCATCCTTTTCCTGCCCAATGACGGCGACCGTCGAAAAGCCGATACCTGAAACAATCAGGCAAAACACCAACAAGGCATTAGCAAAATACCTCGAAACTTCCAAAAACATAATTCGCCTCCGCATAATTTAATCTATCGTAAAGACAATAACGGTCTTAATCAAGAATTATGATGCAATAACAGAGAAAATAGTTGTGATTTGCAAAATTCAATTTACAAATATGCCGATATAAAGAATTCCCTTTATTTTCAGGTGCTTCGCTTGCTAGAATAGAATCGGTGGCAAAACTCCCAATAGGCCGCCCACTCGCTATTGCAAAATCGAAATGTATCAGTCCTCACAGTTACTATACCGCTAAATATCCGAATGGAACGCATAACCGAAAAGGTAAAGGATTTCGTTGAGGTTCGACCGTTCAAGTCGCTTGATAATCTGCTGGACGAACCGGGCGAAACTTTACTGCATTACCATTTCACTGACGGCACGGCCAGTATGATGGTGCAGTGGCTGAACGCCATAAATCCGGTCGATGGTTCCGGTGCGTGCAAGGCGATCGCCGGACATCGCGGCGTCGGCAAGAGCCATTTTCTTGCGGCGCTCGGGGCGATTATGTCGAATCCGGAACTTCGGACGCAAATATCGGACGCACACGTAGCTAACGGCGCGCAGACTTTATTGAGACGCCGGTATCCCTTAGTAAACGTGCGGAGGGGCTCGGGGAAAAACTTAAATGACGAACTGGCGACTGCGGTTCGGCAGGCATTCGATCTAAAAACTGAGGGCACGGATTCACAGGCATTGCTTGTCGAGGCAAAGTTGCTGGCAAACGACCTTCCGATATTGATAGTCGTCGATACGGCCTTCGACCGCGAAGGCGAAGTAAAACGGAACGACGGCAAGGAACTTGGGGAACTTGCCCAATACTGTGTCTCGAAAGGTATATTTCTTGCTCTTGCGCTGGATGACGATATCGCCGGTGCGGACGGCAGCAATGTTGCGATCTCGAATTATTTTTCAATCGATTATCTCGAACAGGAACAACTTTTCAATGTCATCAATGCCAGGATTTTTGCAAAGTCGGGCAGAAAGATGTCGGAGCTGCAAGCGGTTTATGAGCGGATCCGGGCTGCCGTGCCTGGATTTAGCTGGAGTGAGCAACGCTTTACCTCGCTATATCCGATCCACCCTGTCATCTTCGAGGTCGCGCCATTCGTTCGGCGATTTGCCCCTAACTTTTCGATACTCCGATTCGCTTCCGCCACGGGCGAGAAAATATTGGGCCGGCCGGCAGATTCTTTAATAGGACTTGACGAATTATTCGACGAAACGGAAAACGATCTGAGGCGCAATGCCGAACTGGAATCAGCGTTCGAAGTTTTCGATTCGATACGTACTGAAGTGATTGAGAAAATGCCTGTGCGGGATCGGCTTCGACAGAAGATGATCTTGAAGGCGCTCTTGCTTCTATCGCTCGACGGTCGGGGATCAGGCGCGGAAAGGCTTACAGCTTCTCTGCTTCTGGATGAATCCGAGACGGACGGCCGACCTGATTCTGGAACCGCGGCGTGTCTGAGCGCTTTTGCAAAGGCGAAACCGGACGGCATGACCGTTCAGCCGACGCCCGAAGGATCAGATATATATGCGATCAAATTCGGACTCGACGAACTTTCAGCCGAGCTTGCTAAACGAAGTAAAAATGTTTCAAGCGATGCTGTCGAAGCTGCGTTGATGAATGAGCTTGCAAACCTTTTTCCGGAATTTGCCCGAGATTCCAACGATCTATTTGAGCGGCGATCAGTGCCGGTAAATCTGGAATGGCGCGGTTCGATTAGACGAGGATCGCTCGTATTCGGCAGGGCTGAAGCCACCGATCAAACAGGTCAGCCGAATAAAGGTGTCGAATGGGAGTTGTACTACGACGTCGAAATTGGAAGTCCGAAATCGGAATCCGAAACGACCCCGGCTCGAATCGCGTGGAAACCGGATTCTCTAAAAGAAGATGAGCGGCAAACACTTCTTTACCATTCGATCCTAAAAAGTGATTCCGACTTCCGGGAAACTTTTCGCGAGCATTTCGTTATCTCGCTTCAGGCATATTCCGAGGCTGCCAGGCGTGTCGCAGAGCGCGTTTCGGTTACCGATGCACGTCTTGTTATCGACGGATTTGATTACAATTTTACCGATGCTGCCAAACGGTCGGTCGATCTTGGATCGATGATGTCAACGATGCTTGAGCCGGTCTTTGAAGCGAAATTTCCCGATCATCCAAATTTTGAAACTCTGCTCACTCAAGAAGTTCTGGACAGCTTTGTCTCAAATATTTACAGCGGTGTTTACGAACCGACTTCGGAAAAAGCTGCATTGGCACGTGCGGTCGGCGTGCCGTTGGGGATAATGATCACGGAAAATGGCTCCGTGCGGAAAGCGTCGAAAGACGAATTGATGGGCATTTCTTGTGTTTCCCGATTATTGACGGCGGTTGAAGCAGCGCCTCAAGTGGTGGTTTCGATAGAGCAGACAGCGGAACTGCTAAGACAGCCGCCGCTTGGTCACGCTCACGAATCGAAAATGCTGTTGCTGCTGGCCATGGCTTCCAGCGGGTTGATCGAACTGGTTACCCCGCAGGGCGACAGAATCAACCGACGCTCGCTCGATCTAAAAATAGACTGGACAACGATCACAAGCATTGCCAGGCCGCGGTCGGCGAGCTTTTCGAAAGAAACAATTACGAAATGGGCGCGAGTTTTGTCCGCGAACGGATCGATCGATTCGCTCGAAAAACCTGCAAACCGGAGAGTTGTTCTTGATTCATTGATCGAGATTTCAAACCGCTGGGAAAGGATCGATTCGGCTAACCGTCCGGATAGATTTCATGAGCATTGCTTGTCCGGGAAAATGTCGAGGGAATCGAACCGTGTTCGTGCGAACTACGAGCGAGTGATTCAGGACGTTGAAAGCGCCTTGCTTGGGAATATCGAACTCGAAGAATGTATCGGAAATATCAGTGAAGCATTCGGTGATCAAGCGGAAGTGTTTCAGGCGGCCGACAAAAGCGCCTCGTCAATTGCCTGTTACCTAAGCGGGTTTTCCGAACAAGAAAGAATAAAAGATTATTTGGCGCGTGCATGTTCGACCGGCGAAACGGAAGTAGAATCGGCGCGAAGCGAATTGAAAGCGGCACTTGCGGCATTTGAATCCGAACCGTCCGAACAATTGAATCGCGAGTTTGGATATGCCTTTGAACGCTTTCGAAAGAAATACATCGATCTGTATATTTCAGAACACACATCCGCTTATGAACTGCTGAAGAACGGACGGGAACGGGACAATATCTTTTCCACCGAAAGCTGGCGCTGTTTTGAAGCCTTGAAAAATTGGAAGCCGTTTCGCGAAGCTCAACTTGCTGTGATCAATCAGATCGGGCGTGTGGTCAAGAGACCGATTTGCGAAATGAATCCGGAAAGGCTTTTGGAAACCGATCCAATTTGTATTTGCGGATACAGGATCGGGGACGTAAACGGCGTCGAGCGGATGTCTGCGGTATTGGAGACGGCAACCAGGTTCGGGATAGATAAATTCAGAGCTGAGGTAAACAAAAGCAGCACGGCCATCGAGGATGTACTGCGGTCGTCAAACGGTAAAATGACGTCCGAAAAGGCGGCCGACCTAAATGCTCTTCGCAATTTTGCTTCCGCCGAACAAGACCAAAATAATTTGCCTGCCAGCGATCTCAAGCATTTGTTGGAACGCTTTTCGAGTATTTCGTAAGGATCGTTGAAAAATCTTACGACTCTAATTGCAGCGGCAGGAAGCAATTTCTTATTCGTGCATTCGTGGCTATTCTTTTGCCGCGAATGCATGAATAATTGCTGTTTCGAGGTCACTTTTCATGCGCTCCCAAGAAGGACGGGGATTTTTCAAAGAACTCTCATAAACCCGGATTAAGCGTTAGAAAAAATATCGTTTATTTCTTCCTTTCTTCTTCCTAGAAACTCTTTTGTAAGTCATTGATTCTATTAGAGCCCAATAGTTTCATCCCGGCATATGCCTGTTACCAACGGGCTGGGTGCTTTGCGGTTCTTGACTTCTTTGCGTTCCTTTGCGTTACAGCTTTGAATATTACCGCAGAGTATCGCAAAGATCACGCAAAGTTTCGCGAAGTTTTATTCTTTCAAATAGAGTGCAAT
>JBOGOW010000230.1:0-6442 GCA_050748285.1 Pyrinomonadaceae bacterium | reverse complement strand
AAACTAAGCTGTGCCGCGTTTTATGTTTTTGCTATCATAAGAAATCTGCAAGGTTTTGATGACAAACGTACTTTTTCCTGCATTTTTATTCTACCACTTTTCGCTATAAGCGGTTTGCAGTCAAGCACTTATAGTGTTTTTAAGGGGCGACTAGTTAACGATTTGATAGACGGACGCCAAAATGTTTTCTACCCGCGTAATCCCGATAAAATTGTTCAAAATTCAGCTTGCGGGAATTTGTGCAGGTAAAATTGCATTTCTAAAATAAGAGGTTCGAAAGATAATCAAATGTACATCAAAATTTTGGGCGTCATTTTACTTGGCTTGGCTTTTCTGAATTGCGGTTACGCAGCTGTACCCGCTTCGCTGGATATTAGCGACAGCGAGACAAAGACGCTGCTTAAAAATCTTCTCCCGGCGGCCGAAACCGAGGCAAAGTATGCGGCGCTCGCCCAAATAAGAAAAGCGGATGACAAGCGCTTTATCGCTCCTTTGGTCGATATTTTTCGATTTCAGAACAGTCGGGACGAGCTGATCGAAGTCTCTAAGACACTGCGAACATTGACGGGCGTCACTGCTGAACTGACCGATGATCTGTGGGAAACAATGACCGAATGGATTGGCGTAAACACCTCTTTGAAGCCGCCGACCGGTTATACGGCGTGGAAGGGCGAGCTCCACGCGCAATTGATAGACCCGCGATTTAAGGAGTTTTTATACGACGGTGCGGCGGTAGCCGAGGGCACGCGCGTCGCCGAGGTTGTCTGGGGCGGCGTAAAGGTTGACGGCATTCCGGCGCTCGTAAATCCGAAAATGCTGGTCGCCGGAGAGGCAGATTATATGACCGATGACGAACCGGTTTTCGGCGTCAGCATCAACGGCGACAACCGGGCATATCCTCTGCGGATTCTGGATTGGCATGAGATGGCGAACGACGTCGTCGGCGGCAAACCGGTCGCGCTCGCCTACTGCACGCTTTGCGGCGCCGGTGTTTTGTTCGAGACGACAGTCGGGAAACGAACTTTCGAATTCGGTTCGTCAGGCTTTTTGATGCGGTCAAATAAATTGATGTATGACCGCGAAACAAAAACGCTTTGGAATCAACTGACCGGCAAACCGGTGATCGGCAAACTTGTCGGCGAAAATCTCGAACTAAAGGTCTTGCCGGTAGTCGTAACATCGTGGGGACGTTGGAAGGCCGACCACGCCGATACAAAAGTTCTCTCGCTTGAAACGGGATATAAGCGCCCGTATCAGATCGGCGCCACCTATGGACGCTATTTTGCGTCGCCGCGAACGATGTTTCCGGTCTGGAAACAAAGCCGCGTTTTGCCGAAAAAGGCGCGCATTTATGCCATCCAGCATGACGGGCTTGCAAAAGCCTATCCGCTGGACGAATTGAACCGCGCGGGTGGCGTGGCGAACGATAAGATCGGCGCGAAAAATCTCGTCGTCGTTTATCGCGATGCCGTCGGGCGCGTGCCGCTTCCGGCAAAGCTACAATCGGAGCTTAAAGCCGTCGATAAAAGTTTTAATTTCGAATTTGCCAACGATCTAACCCTCGACGCGCTCCGAAAATTGTTGGACAAACAGCCGCAGATTATCGACGACTTGACGGTTGAAATAATGCTGGCCGTGCCGACCGAAGCCCGCCTTACGCTGCTAAACGAAAGCACATCCGACGAACGCACCGGAACTAAGGCCGGGAAAGGCAAATTCACTCCCAATTTTCGCAACGACGTCGCCCAGCGCGGCCTTGCCGGCGAAACCCGCGCCTTCGAACGCGGTTCGCACATCTTTAAACCCACAGCAAAAAAGGCCGAACTGCTCGACGAAAAAAATAAAACGTGGCGGATAACCGAAGACGCCCTTATCGCCCCTGACGGCGAAAAATTGCCCCGCCTCGGCGGACATCTCGCCTTCTGGTTCGGCTGGTTTTCCTATTTTTCACAAACCGAAGTTTATAAAGCCGATTTGTCTCCCAAATAGTTTAACTCCGATAGGAATTTTGCCACGAATTAACACGAATGACACGAATCATAAGACATCAAAGCACAAGCCTCTGAGATTCAAGCCGGTACTTTCCAAAGTTTATCAGGATGCCGAGCCGATAGCCCGTTGCCTTCAAATAATTCAAGACCTGAGCTTTGTGAATCTCTGCGATTCTGTCTTGTGCCTTCAATTCGAGCAAGATCGATTCTTCGACAATTATGTCTGCAAAATATTCTCCGACTACATGTCCGTGAAACTCGACTGGAATCGGAACCTGTGATCTTGCGTTTATTCCATTTTCTTCTAACAAGACCAAGAGCGAATTTTCATAGACCTTCTCAAGAAATCCGGGACCGAGTTCCGAGTGTACTTGCATTGCAAGTCCAACTATTTTGTACGAGAGGTCCTTGTATAAAATTCCGTCTTCCATATTCGTGTCATTCGTGTTCATTCGTGGCTAATCTCTTATTGACTGATCGCGTTGAAGAGCAATGGGAATGTCGCCAGCGATTGGCCGCGGTATTGCGGGCGGAAGCCGAAGAGGATGATCTTGCCTTTGCCCATTGTAACCTCGACCAGCGCGGCCTTGCCGGCGATCTTTTCCGCACCGAGCGCCCAACCGGATAAGAGTATCTTTTTCGGGTCGGACGGGTAGCGAGCGACAATGCGAACTGCTGAGACAGGAGACGTGAGACCGGAGACGGGAGATGCTTGATTTTGCTCTTGTCTCTTGTCTCCTGTCTCTTGTCTTTCCACTTCAAAGGCGGGCGAGTTTTCGAACCAGGCGATGGACTGCGCGGGCATTCCTTTGGCTATCGGGTGGGTGAGATCGAGTTCGGTGCGGAGGATCGAGCCGGGAATGAAAAAGTCTTTTCGGCTAAGGCCGTCGGTAACATCTTTGATCGGCAGATTGAACTCACGTATCGCAAAATTCGACGCGCGGTTTAGAAAAACGAGCGTCCCGCCTGCCTCAACAAACTTTTTCAGATTCTCTACTCCCTCTTTCCCAACACCGCCCGTATATTCATCCGGCATCGCTCCCTTAGGAAAGCCGTTGAGGATCTGGTTTGGCGATTGGTCGGGGAAAACTATCGTATTGACCGTGGATGCGAGATCAGGATCTTTCAACTCCAGATCAGAGACAAGGCCATTATCGACCCTACATACGCCTTTTCTTGGTAAGAGATCGCCATACTTATCGATGACCCAATGTGTCCACCCTTCGTCCATGGAGGGTTGATGCGAATGATACCTTTTGTAAATAAACACTCCCTTACATCCACTACCGCCACCGCCGCTTCCGGTCCCGGAGTCGAATCCTTTTGTGGTAAACACGAACTCTTTATAGATCGGAACGACCTCAACGCCAGCAAGCAAAGGTAGGTTGTGCGCCGTAACATCGTAAGGCTGAATCGGTTGGCCTTTGTCGTCAAGCATGTCCGGGTATTTTTGCGGTTTTAAGAGCGCGGTGGCAAAGGCTCCATAAGGTTGCTGCAACTTAAAAACACCTGATCCGCTTGCGTAAGTTTCGCCACCTTCTATTGTGAACTTGCCCGGGAATTCGATCTTAACGCCGCCACGCTCAAGAGCTTCTCCAACAACAAACGAGTTATGCCCCTGGTAAGGAATAACAAATCCCCTAATTTCTCCTTCCGTTCTTGTCCGCACGGCTTCTTTGCCTATCTCATAAAATCTAGAAAGCCACCGTTCGCGGTTGTCGGCCGCGTGACCTAATAAACTAAATGCGGCGGCGGTCATGTAGTCGGTGATGTTGCGGAGTTTCCATTCGCCGCCTTTCCAGAGGGGGCCGAATTTGTCGGATTCGGTTTTGGGGTCGAGGCCGCCGACGCCGGAGCGAAGGTCTTCGAATTTTACCGTGATCGGCGATGCGAGATTTGCCGAAGCGGTTTCGGACAAAATGCGGACGCCGCCGTGATAGTGCGAATAAGCGCGCGCAGGCGTCCACGCGTCATAGGTCGTGTTGGTCGTGATTCCCTGTAATCCTTTTTTCCGCAGCTCGGCGGCCATCGCGTTGCCGAGCTCGGTGTAGCCTTCGACGATCTGTTTTGGCACGTTCGGCTCGACCGGCTGCATATACGGCGGCAGGAAAAGCCGCGCGCCGTTCGTGCCCTGTTGGTGGATGTCGTGGACGATCTGCGGATGCCAGACGTTGTGAATTTTATCGACCGTCAACTGCGTTTCGACCTGCGAGAAAAAGTACCAATCGCGATTGTTATCGTGGCCGACGTATTTGTGATAAAGCTCCGGCGGCGAAGTGCCTTCGAACTTGGTACTGAGTGTTTTGTCGTACCAGTTTTTGACAATATCCACGCCGTCGGGGTTAAGGCTTGGAACTAATAGAATAATAGTGTTGTCGAGAATTTTCTTTGTTTCCGCATCGTTTCCGCTTGCAAGTTTATATGCGATCAGCATCGAGGAAAGGCTCGAGCCGACCTCGGTCGAGTGGATGCCGCAGGTGATGAGGACGATCGTTTTGCCTTGGGAGATGAGTTGTTTCGAGGCTTTTTCGCGGCCATCGCCGCGTGGGGACAAGAGTGTCCCCGCTCCGATCTTTCGCGGGTCGGCGAGCTTGTCGTTTATCTCTTTGTATTTCGTTAAGTTCTTGAGGTTTTCGGGCGAGCTTATCGTTGCATAAACGAATGGAGCTCCCAGCGTCGTTTTGCCGATCTCTTCGAATATTACGCGGTCGGAGGCTTTGTCGAGCGCCTTGAAATACTCGACCGTCTGCGCCCAGCTTGCCAGTTTCCGGTCGTCGCCGGGCGTAAAGCCAAGCGTGTCTTTCGGCGCCGGAACCTGCGCGATAGCAGTAAGAGCGAGGAGAAGAAATAAACCGCAGAGACGCAAAGCTCTGTTGCAAAAGCCCGCGCGTAAGCAAGGGCGATATCGGAAACTGAGTGTACGCAAAGATGTTTCGGAAAGTGCTGTGATTTTGTTCATATAATTATCTCGATAAAGAACCCAGTCGCCTCCCACCACCCCGGCCTTCGGCCACCCCTCCTCAGGCAGTAGTGGAGCAAGTCTCCCGGTTCTGACAAGAACCAGTCGCTATCGCGCAGTGATGACAAGATCTGCATAGTTTTTGTAAGTTTAGTTGAAGTGTATTGAAAACGCGAAACCGTCCGGGGCAGGCCTGCCTTCCTGACTGTGTTTGATTTCGAGGGGTTTGGAAAATTTGAACGCGGATGGAGGCGGATTGAGGCGGATTTTCGCGAGTCTGAATTATTTTTGCTAAATTGATGTCAGATAACCCTGAAATACCTTTTCCAAAATTCAGATCCGTGAAAATCCGCTGAATCCGCTCGATCCGTGTTCAGATTCTCCCACTAATTTTAAACTTGACAATAACACACTCAGGTATTATCATCATTCAATGCTCAATGTGGCGGAATTGTGTCTGCGAGCTGCAATTATTTGATTATTTTAAGAGAGGGAGAAGCTAAATGAGTAAAATTATAGGTATCGATTTGGGTACGACAAACTCGGTTGTTGCCGTTATGGAAGGCGGCGAGCCGATCGTTATTACGAATTCAGAGGGCGGCCGCACTACGCCGTCGGTCGTTGCGTTTACTAAGGACGGCAACCGGCTGGTCGGCCAGGTAGCAAAGCGTCAGGCGGTAACAAACCCCGAAAACACACTCTATTCGATAAAGCGTTTTATGGGCCGCAAATTTGACGAGGTAACTGACGAAATAAAACAGGTGCCGTTCAAGGTCGAAAAGGCGTCTAACGGCGATGTTCGCGTCAACGTGGACGGCAAGCAATACAACCCGCCGGAGATCGCGGCGATGGTGCTGCAAAAATTGAAGCAATCAGCCGAAGATTATCTCGGCTCGAAGGTCGAAAAAGCGGTTATCACCGTTCCGGCTTACTTTAACGATGCACAGCGGCAGGCGACGAAAGACGCCGGAAAGGTCGCGGGCCTCGAAGTTCTGCGTATCGTCAACGAGCCGACCGCGGCTGCACTTGCGTATGGCCTTGATAAGAAAAAGGACGAGACGATCGCGGTCTTCGACTTTGGCGGCGGTACATTCGACATTTCGGTGCTCGAGGTCGGCGAAGGCGTTGTCGAGGTGAAATCGACAAACGGCGACACACATCTCGGCGGCGACGATGTTGACGAGGTGCTCGTCGGCTGGATCATCGATGAATTCAAAAAAGATCAGGGAATCGATCTTCACAATGACAAAATGGCGCTTCAGCGTTTGAAGGAAGCGGCGGAGAAGGCAAAGGTCGAGCTTTCGAGCGCGATGGAAACCGAGATCAATCTGCCGTTTATTACGGCGGACGCCTCCGGGCCGAAGCATCTTGTGATGAAGCTCACGCGTTCGAAATTCGAAAATCTCGTCGAGCCGATCCTTAAGCGGCTGATGCCGCCGGTTGAACAGGCGATCAAGGACGCAGGATTGGATGCGAAAGACATCGAAGAGAT
>JBOGOW010000229.1:0-6478 GCA_050748285.1 Pyrinomonadaceae bacterium | reverse complement strand
TAAAGCTTTCTGAAGAAGAACGGTTCCGTGAGGACCTACCTGATTTGTATCTCCGGCTGGCGAAGGGGTATTGGGGCACGGGAAACAAGGAGTTAGCTTTACTCAACGCAAGGAAAGCCGAAAATATTGTGAGTCAATCCCGGCCGGTCGGCGATGCTCCGCTTTCGCTTTCGATGCTGGAAACATACCATTCTGTGTACAGGTTATTGGCGGAGATTGAACGAAAGTCGGAAAATATTAAGTCCTCTTTCGAAATTGCCGATTACCTAAAGGCGAGAGTTCTGCGTGACCGAATAGACTTCTCTCCGCTCAAGCAGTTGCCGGACATTTCGCCGGAAATGAGAAAAAAGGCTGACTTACTTTCCCTTAAATTCCTTAATGGTAAGGATGATGGGGAGTTGGACAGCCTCGAACGATCGGTAACAATGATGATTCCGAATAACTCGGAGCCACGCCCACTCGCGCCTGAATTTCAAAAACCTCTTGGCATTGAGGGGACGACCATCGTCTCTTTTCTATTTGAATCCAGCGGTGAGCTAGTAGCCTATGTGCTTGAAGGCGGTCATCCGGTTCGATTCGTCAAGCTGGGTCTTTCCGAGAACGAGACAGCAGATATGGCGGACGCGGCTAAGAAGAAAATTCGAGAGCGAATATTCTTCAAGAATGACGGCAAACGGCTTTTCGATCGCTTGATCGCTCCTCTTTCAGTGCAAACGTCTAACCTAATTATTGTTCCGGACAAATCTCTTTGGAAAATTCCATTTCACGCGCTTAGTCCGGACGGAGAATCCTACTTAATCGAGAAGAAAATCGTTAGCTATTCCCCTTCGGTTTCGACGCTCCTTAAGATGCTTGATGAAAAGCCTCCGATCAGAAAGACTGCGCGGATCTATGCCAACAGTACTTTTGAGGGACGTTCTTTGCGGTTCGTGAACCAAGAGGCAGCTACAATAGGAAAGCTTTTTGGCGTTCAACCGATGATCGGTGCGAGTCCGGCCCAGTTTTTCAAGTCATCAGAAAACTCTGACATCTTGCATTTCTCCATGCATGCCCAAGCAGACGCCGAAGAACCTCTCGCTTCTTTTCTCGCATTCAGGCCGGCAATGGCTCACAACGGTCGAATAACGGTTGAAGACCTCACGAAGGCTCGGGTTAAACGACAGAGCCTCGCGTTCCTGGCGTCCTGCGATACAAGCAACGTGATGGAAGGCGAGGGACTGGTCAGCATTGCATGGGCATTCCTCGGATCGGGAAGCGCGTCTGTTATTTCCGCACAGTGGGAAGCAAACGATCAATCGACTGAAATGTTTGCTAAGCATTTTTACGATGAGTACAGAAAAGGAGTCTCTGCCTCCCGGGCCATGCAAAAGGCTTCGATAGCGATGATCAAAAATAAATCCTCAGAAACCCATGAGCCCTACTATTGGGCCGCATTCACATTACTGGGCGATTACCGGTAGGTGATATTTAAGGAAGATTGTTATCGCATCGAAGAAGCAACAGGGAAAGTGTTGCCTTCGATCTTATTCCACACACGCTGAACAAATTTTGTGCGCAATGGATTTTGCACGTGTTTCGGCGACGTAAGAAAAGCCACGGATTCTCCTTTTTCTCTCGAAAACGCTATCCGTGGCCGCAACGGGACTAGGTTCGTACGTATCGAAACTATTTGCGGCCGGTAAATAGTAAGGCAAGTGAATTTACCCTCACCGAATCCTCAAGAAATCCCGGATCGTTTAGGGTCCCTCATCAAAACCTTTTCAGTAGGTTAAATCTTCTTAATGGGTCCATCGTGGCGCGGACTGATTTCGCTGAATCAGCATATCAGATTGTCCCAATTACTCTTAATGGGACACGACCAGCTTTATTGGGACACATGACATGTCCCAATTCGCCTTTACATGTCCCAATTAGTCAATTACAATGTCCCAAGTAGGTAAGTGGGACATATACAAGTTCCATTTGTAATACCGCCATGAGGCATATGAGAAAAGGAGAAAAAAGGGCCGAACTCGAAGCCCTTGTCCTGCAGCTCCTGAATGATGCGGACGAGGTTAGCATCCGCTCGATCGCGGAGGCAGCGGGGGTTCCCAACGATGAGACCGAACGCAAGGCGATTCGCCGAGCCTTGGCGTCATTGACAAGACAAAACCTAGTCGATCCAAAAGGTTCCGCCCGAGCTCGTGTGTACGTTCTACACGAGCAAAAGCCCAAAGCAGAAGTGCCTCGTGAAAAGGAGCAACGCATCGGGGCGCCGGCCCCGACAATAGGCAACGTTCTTAAAGGGATCGATATCTCCCCAGAATCGATAGACTTATGGGACTACGTAACCCAAGCTCTCGCCGAACGAGCTCCCGTCGGATACCTTCAAGAATTTCTGCGATCTTATGAACCGAACGAGACTTTCTATCTGGACACGGAGCACCGTGACAAGTTGAAGGCGCTCGGACAGGTCGAGGCGGTCGTTCGACCGGCTGGCACTTACGCCCGAAACATATTAGATCGGTTGCTGATCGATTTGTCCTGGAACTCTAGCCGGCTCGAGGGGAACACGTACTCCCTCCTTGAGACCAAACGGTTGATAGAACTTGGCGAAACAGCGACCGGGAAGGAAGTATCCGAAGCACAGATGATCTTAAACCATAAAGCGGCGATAGAGTATATCGTCGAATCCGCCGAAGATGACGAGATCACGTCCCATGAGATCTGCAGCATTCACGCCCTTCTCTCGGAGAATTTGCTCGGCGACCCAGCTGCGTCGGGGCGACTGCGATCGATCATTGTGGAGATCGGCGGTTCAACATATGTCCCCCTAGAGAATCCACAGCTGATCCTGGAGTATTTCGATATCTTCATTAAAAAGATCAACCAGATCGAAGATCCGTTCGAGCGGTCACTATTTTCAATAGTACACTTGTCATACCTGCAGGCATTCGAGGATGTTAACAAGAGGACGGCGCGACTCGTCGCGAACATCCCGCTGGTCAAGAAAAACCTCCGGCCGCTATCTTTCACGGACGTAGATAAGGATGCCTACGTTTATGCCCTTCTCGGCATCTATGAACGGAACGATATAAGTTTGATTCGCGATCTTTATATTTGGGCCTACAACCGCTCTTCGCAACGATACACGGCGATACAGCAGGCAATGGGCGAACCCAATTTCCTGAAGCTACGGTACCGAGCGCAGATTCAAGAGATTGTCAGATCGATAATCCTAGATTGCGTTGGGGGAAGCGACGTCGTTCCTCAGATCCACGCGTCGATCGATTCCAGCACCATCGCTGAGGCCGACCGCGAAGAAGTCTTTAGCCTGATCGAGCACGAGATCGTGAGCCTGCATGATGGGAATGTAGCACGGTTCAAAGTCCGACCCAGCGAATTTCAGGCATGGAAGAAGTTGCAATGAGTGTAGCCGAAAAGAAGGATCTTAGGCACGCCTCCATCTCTCTCTAGAAAAGGGAACCCCTGTAATTTTTATGACCGAAACTGAGAAAGGCAAATATCGCAGCTTTGAAAGTTTTTATTTCCGGTTTCCGCGATTTCCAACGATTGTAATAGGTGAGAGCGGTTTATTCAGGTGACTTGATGAGGAATTCCAAAGTGATACAAGACAATGAACTTGAACCACTGACACGAACTACGCGAGCCGGGGAAACGCTACGCCGACGGTTTGAGGTTGAAGAACAGATAAAAGAGGCTCTCGCGTTGGACGCCGAGGCTCTTGAGCAACGTCTTTCTGTAAGAGATTATTGGGCTGCGGGATTCATTAAGCCCGAGGCGATAGTTTACCTGATCCGACGTTCGCTTGACGCTTGTGATGAGGATTCGGTCAATCGTCTTTCTACAGCTTTAGTCGGCCAGCTTACGCGTATGATCACTGGCAAGGTAAGAATCCTTTCGCCGAATCTGCGCGAAGATTGTCACAGCGAGATTGTGGTTCGTGTTTTTGAAGAAATCGTTGACCTTTCGACCAATCGGGCTGATTATGCTCAGGTCAGTTTTGGTGATTGGTTAGAAAAACGTGCTCTCGACAGCATCCGAAAATGTTGGAAGGAGAATACTCAATCTCAGATTACCGACAGCCTGACGAGCGAAGATGAGGGTAGCGACGAGGACGCAGCCGGTCCGGAAGGTCGTGACTTTCGGTCAAGTGCCCTCCGACCGGAGGAGTATGGGCTTTTTATTGATAAAGCTCTCAGCGTACTGAAGGATAATGAACGGGAAGCGTTCATCATGCGACATTTCTGGGAGTGGGAGATCGAAAATGCCGATCCCAGCATTCCCACGATCAGCACACGTTTCGTCAAAAGCGCTCGGACCATTCGAAATTGGCTTGCAAGTGCCGACAAGAAGATCAAAACCTGGAGGGACCGAAGGGGGACCTAAACCATGAAAGAGAAAAGTGAAATGGACGACATAATTACCGAATTCACCACAGATTTTAAGGCTCAGGGAGATAAAGCCTTGGAACAATACGTTAGAGAATATCCCGAACTTACCGAGGTCCTTTATGAACATGCCGGAATGTCCCGCATGATCCGCCATCTACCGGAAGCCGAGATGACCCCGGAAGAAGAAGAATTGCGAAATCTCAAGTCAGTTAGCCTGGTGCAGAACCTGCTGCATGAGCGACGGACCGGAATGAACGCGACCGCTGAGAACGGAGCTCTCAGCTTCAATAGCCTGCGTGGACGTCTCGATGAGAGGAATGTGACGTACGAAACTGCGGCGGCGGAACTTCGGCTTTCGCCACTGATCCTGAAACTTTTGGACAAGCGAAAGGTTCGGCCCGGCTCCCTTCCACGGTTGCTTCTCGAAAGGCTTTCGGGAATCTTGGAAACGAATTTCGAGGCAACATATGCTTACCTTTCGCTGAAGCCGATTCCCAGTGGAGGATTTTACAGGGCTGACTCGGCTCCCACATTTCCAGCTCAATCGGAATTTGCCGACCTGGTGAAGTACGATCCGGACCTGTCCCCTACAGATAAGGACGATTGGATCGCCCTTCCAACGATCGAGAAGGAGTAACCAGCGAATCGCTTCCAATCTCCGACGAACCCAATCATATGAACAAATGGGAATACATAAGGCAAGCCGCTCGTGATTTTCGACAAAAAGTCGGCGACACGAACGGGCTGTCGGTAGATCATCGCCCTCCAAACGACTTAGTCCCGTTGGCGGCAGATTTACTTGGCCTTGAGTTAAAGGGACTTCAGGCCGCACACCCGTCCCTTCAAGGAGCATTGGCCCGTCTTGAAGACGGAACCATCTACTTCCGGAACGATGTGGAAACGTGGCTGGCTGCCTATTATCAGGTTCACGAGATGGGTCACGTAGTACTCGAACATGGTGAACGCGAATGCACGGAAACGGCTATTGCCCCTGACTCATCGGAAGCCAGAATTCCATTTGGTGTCCATCGCGTTGAGGGCTACGGGCCGTAGGAACGGATCGAGTCCGAAGCGAACATCTTCGCCCGCGAATTCCTTTTGCCGTGTGAAGTTTTGAAGAAATCGTTCGTGGAAGAAAACCTAAACGCCGAGGAGATAGCCGAGCAAAGCGGTATGGGTATCGAGATGGTGTGCCATCAGTTAGCATACGCACTACTTACCCCAGCGATTCACGATCGGCTCGCCGAAGATGATGAAGAAACCAGTCTCATCCTCAATGATTCACAGAAAGCCGCTGCTCACACTGCGGAAGGACCGCAGCTAGTAGATGCGGGTCCGGGAACTGGAAAGACGCGCACGCTAGTCGGGCGGGCATTACACCTTGTCTCATCCGGCGTTCGTCCCGAGAATATCCTTGTCCTTACATTCTCGAATAAAGCTGCCGAGGAATTGCGGACAAGACTTCATCGGTTCGCTCCAGAGTCGGCGGGAAGCCTTAGTATCGAGACGTTTCATTCTTTCGGACTCGAACTCCTTCGAAAGTATGGAACGAAACTAGGCCTACCGGAAAAACCTGGGATTATTGATCCCGTCGAGGCGATCTTCTTGCTGGAGGCCTGCCTTCCGGAATTAGGGTTAGATTATTATCAGTATCTTCCGGAGCCCTCCAGATATCTTCCAGACATCGCCCGCGCGATCTCGCGTGCAAAGGACGAGAATGCCGGGCCTGAGCGATATCTAGACCTGGCAACAAAACAAAGAGAACAGGCTGCTATGGACGACGAGATCGAAAAATCCGAAAGGGCCCAAGAGGTCGCGCGAGTCTACGGTATCTACGAGCAAAAACTCGCTGAAAGGAAAGTCGTTGACCTTGGCGATCTAATCTGTAAATCGATCGCCTTGTTGAAACAACCTGAAGTTTACGCCGACGTTCGTAAACGCTACGCACACGTACTCGTCGACGAATATCAGGACGTAAATCGAGCAAGCGGACTTCTGTTAAAAGCGATAGTCGGCGACGGACGAAACCTGTGGGCGGTCGGCGATCTCAGGCAATCGATCCACCGGTGGCGTGGAGCTACCAC
>JBOGOW010000228.1:0-6494 GCA_050748285.1 Pyrinomonadaceae bacterium | reverse complement strand
TTTAAAAAGCGAAAAGGCAAGCGACTTGCTTTGCCTTTCCACCTTCGCCTTTCGACGTTTCTTCAGTTGATTGTGAACTTTTTAATGAGCCATTAGCGATGTATGATGACTATCTCCGCCCGGGACGACAGGTGCTCGATAGTCACCGTAATTTAGCTTTTTATTTTCGGTCGAAAATGCATAGATATCGAAACCGTATGCATCCAATGAATCGGTTAGTTCCTGTGAGCGATCGAGGTAGATATTTTTTTTATGACCGAGCTCTTCGCGAATTTCCAACAAACGCTCCACAACTTCAAGCGGTGCAAAACATTGTGCCGGATCTCTGAAAGTTGCCATACCGTTTTGCGACGCAAGCATTTGCCGCGTCTGGTAAATTGGATTACGAAACTCCGACAATAGTTGTTCGCAATATTAATCTACAACCAAATGCATGGTTTCAAGCGTCATAACATCAAGAAAAGGGTTGTAATTGATTCGGTTTCGCGTTAGTATCAAGTTACTTTCCCCGGGAGAAAAATATGAAAATACGTTTGCGTCGCTTTAGTTATGCAATGCTTTGCACTGCCGTTTTTGCGGCAATGGCATTTGCCCAAAATGGAGTTTCGGTCAGAGATAAATTCGTTATCTCTGCTAAAGCAGGAGCTGTAAACGCTGTGCTTGGGGATGTTACGATCGAGCGCGAGGGCGGCCGCACCAGTCGGCTTTTTAAAGGCGACGAGGTTCAAACCGGCGAGGTAGTTTCGACCGGAACCGATGGAAAGATAGAGATACTTATGAATCCCGGATCGTATATTCGGCTCGGTGGAAATTCGTCATTCACTTTCGATTCGACGGATCTGGATGACGTTCGAATCAAGGTTTTGCGCGGAAGCGCGGTATTCGAGGTTTTTGGCACCGAGGATTTTACAGTTGACGTAAAGGCCGGGAGTTCGCGTTTTGCATTTATCAAAACCGGTATTTATCGGGTTGATATCGGGAATGACGGCGAGGCCGCCGTATCGATTTGGAAAGGCAAATTGCTTCCCGATGTCGAAGCAAAGAAATCGATCGGTTCGGGGCGAAAACTCGATTACGATGCGGATTCATTTACGGTCGCAAAATTTGACCGCGACAATGAAGACGATCTGATGAAATGGAGCGGCGAAAGAGCGAAAATACTTTCGCAGGTTAGTGAATCGCTCAACCCGTCAAGGCTTCGTAATTCATTGCTGAGTTCGTTTTATAATGATCGCTGGAGTTTATACGACTCATACGGGCTTTGGATTTATGACCCGTTCTTCCGTTCGTATTGCTTCCTTCCGTTTGGATACGGCTGGCGGTCTCCTTACGGATTTGGGTTTGGTCGGTCAATTTGGTATTACAATATGCCAACGGTCGTCTATCAAACGCCTGAACGGAGAAGTCCGACTTCCGATCGTCCTGTAACGCAAAAATCCGATGTCGGATTTGCCGGCCAAAAACGATCACAAGACAATGGTTCGAGCAGGAAAAGCGACGACGCCAAGTTTCCAAGAGAAAGGCGCCCGCAGGAGCCGGTTTTTAATCCACGGCAAAGCCAACCGCCCGTAAGAGTAAAAACACCGGAACCGATCTTTGCACCAGTTATTGTGCCGCGATCGGGTAGTTCGACCAAGAAACCGTAGTTTCGTTTTAGCAAACGTAAAATGGGAAGGGATAATCACTCTTCCCATTTTTCATTTTAAAGATAGGAATATTGCCGCCGCGTCCGCCGGGAAATACTGTTTTAAATAAGGCTCAGCGATCAATCCGACAGACTGAACTCCATTTATCAATGTGTGAAAGATGACGCACGGAAGTAAATTGCCGGAAAATACGCGCATTAAAGTAAGGATCAAACTCAGGATGGCTAGAAGCAATATGGTCGAAGGGCTTTCGTAATATTGCGGAACGTGAACCGATGTAAACAACAACGTGACGATGATGACAGCCGAAGCCGTTCCGAATGATCTCTGAAAAGCCGAGTAAGCAACACCGCGATAAACGACTTCTTCGACCAACGGAGCGGTAAAAGTTGCCATAAATGCGACGACAAAAACGGCGGTGCGCGAGCTTTGCAGAATTCGCGTCAATTGGTTTTCCGCTTCAGGAAAAAACTGGCTGACTACCGCAGCAAGAGCAAAAAATCCTATCAGGATAATCACGTAAGGCCACCAACGGACTCCGCCGGATTTGAAACCAAGCATCTCGCTAAACGAGTATTTTCGAAATCTTGTAACGATCATCCACGCCACAACCAGCGTGAAAATATGTGCGGGAATCACGCCGAGCATCTGAAGCACGACCGCCGTTGGATCGCTTATCGAAAATTCCGCGATCCGTTCACCGCCTTCTTTCAAAACGCCGGACGAAACCAGATAAGGCACCAAAAATATCGCCGGGACGAACATGATCATCAGCACACTGAAAACCCACAGCCCGATCGCCGCCCAACTGTTCCACGGTGGATCGTTTGGCGTCGGGACTATTTTTAATGACGGCGATTTCAGCTGTTCGATGATCGGTATTGATGGTTGTTCGAGTGTATCCACTCGAAAAGTTTACTCAAACGGCGGACAACTTCAAAGTTTCGCGTTGCGTGTCTTGAATTTACCTTCAAATAAAAATAGACTAAAAGCCCGTGGAGCAACACGGTGAAAATCAACAACAAAATGTGATCGCAATCATTCCGGCAAGATACGCGTCTGTCCGCTTGCCCGGAAAAATGCTGCTGCCGATAGCCGGAAAACCGCTTATCCTCCACACGGTTGATCGTGCAAAAGAGGCGAAAAACGTGAGCCGCGTGATAGTTGCAACGGACGACGAGCGCATTCTAAACGCAGTTCTTGAATCCGGCAATGAAGCTGCAATGACGCGATCCGATCATCGTTCGGGAAGTGACCGTATCGCCGAAGTCGCAGAAAATCTGCCGCAAAATTCGATCATCGTAAATGTGCAGGGCGACGAGCCTTTGATCTCACCGGATACGATTGATCGGGCCGTTGAACCGTATATGCGGGAGCCTGCACGAAGTAAGGACGAAACGAATGCTCGTGAACCTGATATTGTAACGGTGTGCGAACCTTTAACGGAAACGCAAAACGAGCTTCTAAACGGAAATGTAGTTAAGGTCGTTATTGGTGATGATGGTTTTGCATTATATTTTTCCCGCTCGCCGATGCCGTGGCCGCGCGAGGCGGCGCTTCGTCACGGCGGCGATCCTAACCACGCAATTGCTGCCGAGCCTGAACTACTCGCATTATTTCGCAAACACACGGGTCTTTATGTTTATCGCCGCGAATATTTGCTCGAGTTTACAAAAATGCCGCAGACGCGGCTTGAGCAAATCGAAATGCTCGAACAGCTTCGAGCGCTTGAAAACGGAGCGCGGATAAAGGTCATCGAAGCGGTTGGCAGATCGGTCGGAGTGGATACGACGGAAGACTTTGAGCGGGTCGGAATGATTTTGGAAAATCGCAAATCGCAAATCTGAAATCGCAAATATTATGGGTGATTGGATAGGATTAGGATTTTTCGTTTTGCTCATTGTCGGCGCGCTTGTCGGTTTGAAAGTGATTTCCAAACCCGCAACACGGACAAGCGAGGAATTTGAACGCAATGCTGCAGAGGGAACAACAATGCTCGGAGCGACGATGAACGCATTGCAGGAAATGATGAACCCGGAAGAAGCGAAGGCGAAAGAAGTGATTGTTCAGATGAAAGAAGGGCGGTATCAGAAGAAGAAACGGGAAGGGAAGGCGGGAGCAACTGAAAACGATGCCGACGAGGAAGGGAAATCGGTATGAGTTTATTGGCTGTTTTCGGAGTTGCGATTTTTTTAGCGGCGGCAGTCTTAAGTCAAAAATTAGCGCTGAATGCGCGAGAAAAACTTGATGACGAAACCAAATTAAAAATCGCAGATGTATTTGCTAAGCTAAATTTCAATTATTCTCTTATCGTGTTCGCCGTAGTGATCGCCTATTTTGTGGCCTTGTACACATTCCCACAATATAACGGTATTTTTTCGATCGGGTACGGGTTGATATTCTCGATCTATATTTTTGCGAAACTCATTTTGAACGTAAGGAAATTACGCGCAATAGATGCTCCGCAGGATTACATCAACAGGATCATTCAAAGTTTTGGAATTTTTATCGGTGGAGCGATTTTAGCAGTGTTCGTAGTAGTGGTCGGAAGTTCTTTTTAAAGGATATTGAGGGACAATATAATGGACGAGAAAAAAACAAAATACATATTCGTAACAGGCGGTGTGGTTTCGAGTTTGGGCAAAGGGCTTGCGGCTTCGAGCTTGGGTTGTTTGCTTGAGGCACGCGGGATGTCGGTTCAGATGATGAAGCTCGATCCGTATATCAATGTCGATCCGGGCACGATGTCGCCGTTTCAACACGGCGAGGTTTTTGTAACCGATGACGGCGCCGAAACCGATCTCGATCTCGGCCATTACGAACGGTTTACCAGCGCCAAACTTTCACAGGCGAACAATTGGACGAGCGGCCGCATATATCTTTCAGTGATCGAGAAAGAGCGACGCGGCGACTATCTCGGCAAGACGATCCAGGTGATTCCGCACATAACCGACGAGATAAAAGCGGCGGTTCGAACGGTAGCCGAAAGCCACGAACCTGACGTGTTGATCGTCGAGATCGGCGGGACGGTCGGCGACATCGAATCGCTCCCGTTTATGGAAGCGATCCGCCAAATGGGCAACGAAGAAGGCCGCGGAAACGCGATTTTCGTCCACGTAACGCTTGTGCCATACATTGCCGCTGCCGGTGAATTAAAAACAAAACCGACGCAGCACAGCGTCCGCGAGCTGCGCGAGATCGGTATTGCGCCGGATATTTTGTTGTGCCGTTCCGACCGACCGATCTCGGTCGATATGCGCCGAAAGATCGCACTGTTTTGTAATGTTCAGGAAAATGCAGTTATATCAGCTCTCGATGTGCCGTCGATCTATGAGGTGCCGCTTGCGTTTCACGAGCAGGGACTCGACGAACTGATCGTCGCCGACCTCGATCTTGCCGAACGGTTTCCTTCGGTCGATCTAAAGAATTGGCGTGAGCTTATTTCGACGATAAAGGATCCGAGCGGCGGTGCTGTAAAAATTGCGATTGTCGGGAAATATGTCGAGCTTGAAGATTCGTATAAGTCGCTCCGCGAAGCGCTCACGCACGCCGGCGTTGCGAACGACCTTCGAGTAAACGTAACATGGCTGGAATCGGAAAATCTTATCAAAGACGATTACGAGAACGACCTGCAGGATTACGACGCCATTTTGGTTCCCGGCGGTTTTGGCAAACGCGGCATTGCCGGAATGCTGCGTGCGATAAAATATGCGCGAAAATCCGGCACGCCATATTTCGGTATCTGTCTTGGAATGCAGACCGCCTGCATCGAATTTGCACGCGACGTGTGCGGTTTGCGCGATGCTGATTCGACCGAATTTCAAGAGGAAACGCCGTTCCCGATAATCTTTAAACTCCGCGATCTGGTCGATGTAGATGAACTTGGCGGCACGATGCGTCTTGGAGCATGGGACTGCGAACTAAAAGAAGGCTCGCTCGCCAGCGAGGTTTATCGCGGAAAGGAGCGGATTAGCGAACGGCATCGCCACAGGTTTGAATTCAATCCGGAATATCGAGAAGTTCTGGAAAAAGAAAATCTCGTTTTCAGCGGTATTTCGCCCGATGGAAAGTTCATTGAGATGATCGAATTGCCCCGCGAAATACATCCGTATTTCATCGCGTGCCAATTTCATCCTGAATATAAATCAAAACCGCTCGACGCTCATCCGCTTTTCGTCGCGTTCGTAAAGGCCGCCTGGGAAAACCGTCTCAAAAGCGAAAACCTTGAACACGACATCACCAGCGACAAACAGGTCGAAATACCTGAGCGTATCGAAGCTCAAGCCGAAGAATAGAAAATAGCCACAGATTTACACAGACGCCCACTGATTTCGAGATCGAAATTTCTGTGTTAATCTGTGTAAATCTGTGGCTAATTCCACGCATAATTTCAATGTTGAAAATGTTCCGTTTGGCAACGGCGAACTGTCGTTTATACTCGGACCGTGCGTTGTTGAATCGAAGCAGCATGCGCTGTTTATGGCGCAGGAGATAAATGACATTTGCACGGAGGTCGGCGTTGGGTTTGTTTACAAATCGTCGTTTGATAAGGCTAACCGAAGTTCGATCGAAAGTTTTCGCGGGCAGGGAATGGAGTTCGGGCTTGAGGTGCTTGCGCAGGTTAAGGCTGAGATCGGTGTGCCGGTAATTACGGATATTCACGAACCGTGGCAGGTCGAAAAAACCGCCGAGGTCGCAGATATTTTGCAGATACCTGCGTTTTTGTGCAGACAGACCGATCTGCTCGTCGAAGCAGCAAGGTCGGGAAAGGCAGTTAATGTAAAGAAAGGCCAATTTCTCGCACCATGGGATGCAAAAAACATCGTCGATAAGCTTCAAGCCGCGGGT
>JBOGOW010000227.1:0-6515 GCA_050748285.1 Pyrinomonadaceae bacterium | reverse complement strand
CCGTATTTGCGCTTGTGTTGAATTGAACGCTGACAACATTCTCAACAGCGCCTGTACGTGTTATCGTAGCCGTGTGAATCGCCCCCTCATTGACATTCGCCGTCGCGGCCGAAAGTTCGACGATCGGCTGCGAATCATTATCCTGTATTAACACGGACGCGTTTCCAATCGTGATAGTCGCTCCGCCAGTCGCGCCGGAAAGACCGAGATTCAACAACTCAGAGCCCTCAAACAGTTGGTCGTCGCAGATCGTCACATTAAAAGTTTGGGTATCGACGCCGTTTGCAAAGCTAAGCGTTCCGCTCGGCGTAATATAATCGACTCCCGACCCAAAGGCACATGCGGCACCGCCGGTTGCAGGCGGATCGCCCTCTGTTTGCTTACCCCTAAATGTATTCACAATGTCACTATAATTAACAGTAACCGCACCGTCTGTTCCGCCGTTGCGACTTACGGTAACAGTCTGTATTCCGACTGATTCTGCCGGCGAATAAGAAATTGGATTGAACGAAAAACTGCCCGGATTGCCGCCGCCGGCTGCTTGGCAGCCGATCACCATGTCATCGACGCCAACCCATTCATCGTTGCCAACCGCGTTCGTCGTCATAATACGAACGTGCACCTGCGCCTGTCCCTGAGCAGCTGTCGGAAGGGCTAAAGAGATCGGCGTTACCAAGGTCGCAAGACTCGGCCCGGTTGTTGCATCAGCGATGTAGCCGGCGGGAATATTCGTATAATCACCGGTTGCGCCAACTCGAAACTGAAGAGCAACCTGCTGAACAGCATTATCAACCGATCCGTCTATATCGCGGACATTATAAGCAATATTCAAAGTGTTCGCCGGAGATGCACACGCAGATGTGTCTAACCGGAAATCAAGAAAAGGAGCATCTGCGGTACCGGAACCCGAAAGGGCCACAACCGGATCCGTAATTTCGAATTCAGTAGCGCCGCCTGTATTAAAAGTATCCGGGTTAATTTGGTTTGCATTCACGTCCACCACCGCGCTTCCATCCACCAAAATCGTTTGCGGGTCCGTCCCGGTCGCAACGGTTAGATCGTCGCCGCGATAGCCAATGATAGAAGGCACGCCTGACCAATCGTCATTCGTCGTAATAAGCCCGGTATTCGTCCAGTTTTGCTGCAGCGGTGTTCCGACTGCGACTGGAAAATACGTGGTGTCGAAAACGACCGGCGATGCGGAATTCGTCTTTAATGTGGCATTGACCCCGTTTAGCGGAAACGCAAATACCGAAAAGACCAAAGCGTATAACAATAGTGATGCGACTGCGGGCGACTTTCTCATAAATAGACCACTCCTTGAAAAATTTGTTCTGAACTTTTGAATGCGATAATTATAACCTTCTTTCGGTCGCGCTCAAACCTTAATTTTGTTTCTTTCACGTTTCAGTAACATTATCAGGCGAACAAAACCATAGAGCGCCGAATTTGCAGCGATCTCATCACGGATCCGCGACAAAATCGAAACCGGCTATATCGTCAGCGACGCTGATAATTCGCGACGGCGGGTTGAATGTGAATCGTTTCGATTTAACGGTAACTATATAAGACGCGCCGCCGGGAATATTCGAGAGCGTAAAGTATCCGAACGAGCTCGTGTTTGCGAAGGCTACAAATTCACCCGCCGTATTTTGAATCGTTATTCGTACGTTCACTAAACCGCGACTGCCCGCGGTTGTTACACGTCCGCTGATCGCCGCATTCGCTGCAGTCGGCACCAGCAATTCGACCGAGCCAATGTCGGTTCCGTTCTCCGCGGGATTCGCACACGCTGCGTTTGCTATGCCGCTCCTGTCTATCGTACGCGCGTTGCCGCGCTGGTCAATAGTCGAGCCAAACGCGCACCCTCTGTCGTGCCCGGGAAAAAGATCGACCGGTCTATGCGTAAACGTCGGCCCGCCATTGTCCGCAAGCGTCCCGATCTGCGGGTCGGTATCGAGAATGTCCGTCGGCTGATATGTTATCGGCAAATTCGTAGCCGCAGCATCGCCTGTCGAGTCCCCAATGATATTGAATCCTGATGACGTGACCGTTCCACCAAGGAAATAAACTTCAGGAAAACCGCTCGCAGAATTGCCCGCAATGATGGTGCTGCCGATGTCAAGCGAACCCTGATTTTTCACGATCCCGCCGCCAAACGCGGTTCCGGCGGCGTTGTTTGTAATTGTCGAATTTCTAATCGTGCCCCCACCAAAGAGACTGCAAATGCCGCCTCCATTAACAACGGTTGCAGTATTACCGGAAACCGTCGAGTTAGAAATCGAAAGACTTCCTCCGCTGGCAGTCAGCCCTCCGCAGCTTCCGCTTGAGTTACCGGAAATAGTCGATCTTGAAATGACAAGCGTCGTGTTTAGAGCATCGATTCCGCCTGACTCGCTTACGGTGCTGTTCCCGCTGATATTCATTGAATCGAGTGTCAGCAATGCGTTGGCTGCCGCGATTGCTCCACCTCTGTCCGGCGTGCCCGAACCATTGCCATTACCGCCTGTCAGGGTCATCCCCGAAAGCGTCACCGTCGGGCCGTCAATAAAGAAAATACGGTTTGTTCCCGGGCCGCCGTCTATCGTCAACCTATCGGCGCCCGTTCCCGTGATTGTAATATCTTGCAAAATCTCGATCTCTGTGCCGCCAAGAACGATAGTCTGCGTACCACCGAACAGTCCTGGCTCGAATACGACCGTATCGCCGTCAAGCGCAACGGAATTTGCTCCGCGCAAACTGCAATCGCCCGCCGCGTTCGTGCATTGATTTAGCGCTATATTGTCCGTGATATTATCGACCACTAGAGTCGAGCCGCCGACGTTTGTGATGTTTACCGTCGTCGTTTGCGTGTCGCTCAGATTCGGCGTGCCGCCGTCGTCAACACGGATCGAAACAACACAGCTTGCCGGCGGAACCGGCCCGGCTGGCGTGAACGTAAATACACCAGAAGAAGGATTTATCGAACCGCCGCACGTATGCGTCGGCGAGACAAGACTCCACGTCGCTCCCGGCCCATCCGGGTCGGTCGCCGTCGCGTTATATGTGTAAAGCACTCCCTCGGTCGCCGTCGTCGGCGCAGTGCTGTTTATCACCGGCGGTTGATTCGCTGCGACAAAGTTCCAGTTGATATTGTTGCCGGAGTTGACCGAATTAGTTTGGTTAATAGTCTGTCCGCCACTCGCGTTGCTGTCCTGAACGTCAACAAAATCGACCGATTGCGCAGCAGGAGCATTGATGTTCCACTGCAAACCGGCAAGCGACGACCGAAGCGTAAGCAGGTTGGCCGCGGCGCCATTTAACGTAAGTGAATTCGTGATCGATTGTGTGCTGCCTTGACCAAACGTCAGCGTGTCGGCAGCAGATACGGTTTTGATCAAGGTGTGAAATGTCGTGTTTCCGTTGATGAACTGATTCGCTCCGTCGAAAGTAACGCTGTTCCCGTTTGCGGTAAACATACCGAAATTGTCCCAATCGCCGCTGACCGTCACCGCGCTCGTGGCACTATAAGTTCCTGCCGCATCGATTAATACATTCTCGTAATCGCTGGCACCGGAATAAACACCAGTCTGGACGTTCAAAAGCCCGGTTACCGCTTGACCTGAATTGCCCGAAACCACGTTGTTTCCAAGCGCTCCTGTGTTTTCAATCGTCAGATTCAATACCGAAGCCGGAAGCGCATCTCCAACAGCCTGATTAACAGATCCGTTGTATTCGTATTCTGCAGCGGGGTTAAAGAGTCTGCCCGTAGTCTGGATATTTCCGGTCGCGGGCAACAATGAAATTCCATCTGGCGATCCCATTCTTAAATTCGCACCAGGCTCGACACTAACATTCGTTGTGCCCGTTATTGCAAATGTGCCCGCATCGAAGATTCCATTCAGAAATACAAAATCCCCATTTATCTGCTTGTTCGACGTAAGAGTAGTATTACTGGCTGCATCGAACAAAAGCGGCGACGTCATCGTGATCAATCCTGAGCCACCCAACACGGCGGCCCCTGTTACAAAAAACTGTCCGCTTGTCGCGAGCTGCGTAACATTGCCATCACCGCGGATACCATTCCGAAATGTTTTTGTGCCGCTGCCGCCCCAAGTTATCGTGCTGCCTGTCGCGACTTCGAAAATTCCGTTTATCAACGTCGGGTTTGCTCCGCCGACGTTCGAGGGCGAGCCTGTAATGCGAAATATTGGTATCGTCAACGCATCAACGTTTGGAAAAACGGTAACCCCGCTGGCTGCAAATGCAGAATTACTCGAATACTCAAGAATTGAAGCATTCTGAAAAACAAAACTTGCACTATTCACTCCGGTGCCGGCTCCGATAATGCCGGATGCTGTGGCACGCACGGTTCCGCCGGTGCCAACATTCAAGATTGAGCCCGAACCTATTGTCAACAACCCGGTCAGATTCAACACGCCGCCGTTTTGAATATTTAGATCGTCGCCGCTTCCGTTATTCAATGTAAAGGTGTTGTTGGTAGAAAAAACACCTCCTGACTGGATCGTTATTTCATCGCCCGACGCCGTAGTCGTTGAAGTTACGGTATGACCATTTCGAATTGTAACTGTCGCTGCGGCGGTCGTCGGGGCCAGAGTTGCCGCACCCCAGCCCGAAATGCCATTGCTCGAAGATTCCCAGGTGTCAGGATCTAACCAAACGCCCGATGTAGCTGTCCTAAAATGATCGGTCGGGGCGGTCGGCGCTGTAACGACAATGTTTCCGCTAGTAATTTGAGCGAAGGCTCCCGAGTCCGCATTAAGGGAATACGTATCCGCCTGATCGAATTGCAGATCGTTGAATGTTGCGACGCCAGCGACGGACGATCTTGTTGTTGTCCCAGAAAGCGTGCCCAAACCGGTCGCCTTTGTGATAGTAACGCTGCCGGTAAATCCTGTATCGACCGAGTTGTCCGGTCGTCGCGCTTCGACGGTGAATGTCGTCAGATTCGCATTTGCTGTTCCGGTTGCGGGAACGCCCACAAACGAAATATGATCCGCCGGTGCAAGCACGTTAAAAGGCGCACTCGTCCCCGGTGTCAATACATCGCCCGAATCGCGCGTCGCCGTCAAGGTAACGCCTGTACCGGCACTCGAAAGCGTTACGCCGCTGACTACGATCTGATTCGTGCCCGCAAGTATAGTCCCAGTTACATTTCCACCAATCGTCCCGCCACCTGTATTCGTAAGCGTAAATCCGGTATTCGCCGCCACATTCGACGGAACGCTCCCCGCATCCTGCGACTGCACCGTTACATTAAATCCACTCCCCGCCGTCGGCGACGCCGGTGAAATATTCGTGATCGCGAGTTGTGTTGGAGATGACCCACTGGCAGAAGTAGAACCTGTAATTCTCAGATCCTGCCCTGATAATCTTCCTATTGCGAAGGTCCCGGCAATTGCTGTTGCACCATATCCATAGAGACGGAGCGTGATTGACGCCGGATTCGGAACATTTTGTAGTGCGGATATACCTACTAAATTTATTTGTGGCTGCGCAATCCCACTGGTATTTGCATCTGTGAAGGTTACTTCACTGCCAATGCTCACACCTGGCGTTGCAAATCCATCAAGACTGTATTGCCATTGAAACATATTTGGACCTGCAGCTGATCGACGGAAGTTTGCGTCAATTGCTGAAAGTGAAACTTGAGACGAAGCTATAGGTGTGACCGAGAATTGTAAATAATCACCATTCGCAATCGCGTCGGCAAACGTTCCGTTTAATGTGAAGCCGTTCGAATTGAACGTATTGGCGAGAGCGGCCGCATTTATCCCACTACCACGTGTTACATTTGCGGAACTGAGGAGAAGGTCAACTTCATCAGGAAGGAAAGCCGCTTCATTTCCGGCCAATCCGTTCGACTCCCATGCGAGGATGACAGAATCAACCATTAACATTGCAATGCCTGAAGATGCGACCGGAGTCGGATTGCCCGTGTCTTTCGTATCCGCGGGTGTAGTTGATCGCTCACTTTGGATCACATTGCCAACGATTTTGTACAACTGCCCCAACGAATTTAGAGGCAAATTTCCGCTCACTAGAGGGAACGGTATCGCAAAAGTGGAAAATGCAAATAATAGAGACAAGAATATGACAAGGGCGGATATGGATTTCTTCATAGAAAGCTTCCCGTGAACTTTGTTTAAATTCGATTTTGTACTAGTTGAACAGTGTGGGTCGATTATAAGCAGTTTTGCGACCGGTGCACAAGGTAAAAATACGGATTAACGAAATTTCCCTGCTGCGGATGCGGAAAACGTCAGGCGACAGGGCTGACAAACGAGTGCACACTAAAACAAAAAACCCGTCTTTAGGCGTGGACGATTAAAGAATTTTATCTTCCGGTAAATCCCACAAAGAAATGCGAATTACTCGGTTCGATTTCGAGGAAGTTCGTGAAAATATTTTAAGAAAAAAGGAGGTTGTCAAAAAAGCGGAAAAACTAAAGAAATGTAACCACGAAGCAACTGTGTTAAAAGTCAAGTTCAAGACAGTAGTGGTTTGACTTGCCA
>JBOGOW010000226.1:0-6516 GCA_050748285.1 Pyrinomonadaceae bacterium | reverse complement strand
AATCTGAAGGGACAGTTTCCTGTCCCTTCAGATTCGGGTCGTCGCTTACGCCTTTCTTTTCAAGCTTGATGATGTGAAAACCGTAATCGGTATCGACGAGATTCGGGGCAATCTGTCCCTGCTCAAGTGCCAAAGCCGCTACTTCAAACTCCGGAACCATCTTGCCTTTTGTTACGTTTGCGTACAGGCCGCCCTGCGTTTCACCCTTCTCATTTTTGTTGCCCGGATCTTCGCTGAATTCATTTGCCAATGCAGCAAAATCTTCGCCGGCTTTTGCGCGGTTTAGAATCTCTTCGGCTTTGGCGCGCTTTTCCGTTACTCCAAGATCGGGATGATCGGCAATGTATTTCGCCACGTCGTCGTCTGAAACCTTTATGTTTTCAGCCGCTTTCGCAGAATAAATGCGTGCCAAAAACTGCGCCTTTTGCAGCTTCATTTGCAGATCGATCTTGTTTTGCAGCTCCGACGATATTTGGCCGGCCGCAAGTTTGTCCTCGTATTCATCCTTGTAAATGTTAATTTTCGCAAAGAATTCGCGGGCCTGTTGGCGCTCCTCGTCGGTGATCTGTCGATCTTTCATCTGCGGGTTGCTGGCTGCAAGAAGCGCGAGCTTTGTCTGTAGAAATTTTTCGAATGCGAGTTCGTTATCTTTTTTCCCAAGCCCGATCTTGTTTTTGAAAGACTGCCACCAGCCCGTCGCCGGCTGCTGGCCTTCACCCCAAAATGCCTTAGTTTGATCTTCAGTGATAAAGCCGAAAGGCGGCATCGGCCCCTTGCCGCTATTTATGTCGCGGTCGTAATTTACCGCGATCACTTCCGATTCGATATTGTTAAGCTCGTTCTTGTTGTTCGGATCGTCCGCGAGTCCGGTTCTCTGAGCCTCGCTCGCAAATGCAAGAAGTTGTTTGAGGCTTTCGAGCTGCTGCTTTTTCTGCTCGGGATTTTCCGCAAGCTGCTTGAGCCCCATCGGGTTTGTCTTCGCTACATCGGCAAGAAGAACCTCGATCTCATCCTTGCTGATGCTGTTCAAAGAAGAGTCGGGATGTCCGCCGACTTTCTGTTTCCAAAATACGAGTCCGGCACCGATGCCGAGAATAAGGAGTAATAAAATTAGGCCTTTAGTTAAGCTGCTCAATGTACGATCCTCACAAAATCAGATTTAAATTTCCCAAAAGTCAAACGGTTATCATAACAAAACTGTGCAAAAACAACTAGGATGCAGGGTTAGCGGGCGGCGTTTGCACTAATTCCAGCAAAACGCCATTCGCCGAAGATGGATGAACAAAAGCGACAAGACAGCCTTCGGCACCGACGCGCGGGGTCTCATCTATCAAACGCATACCCTTTGCTTTTAGTTTCGCAAGCGAAGCTACTATGTCTTCGACTTCGACAGCTATGTGGTGAATGCCGCCGCCGCGTTTTTCGAGGAATTTGCTGATCGGCGAATCGTCGGTCGTCGGTTCGAGCAGCTCGATGCGGCTCTCGCCAATCGGCAGCATCGCAACCCTAACCTTTTGATCCTCAACAACTTCAGTGTGAGCATTCTCAAGACCAAGCGCGTCGCTCCAAAATTTCAAAGCGTCGTCAATGCCTTTTGTAGCAATGCCAAGATGATTTATCTTCATAATTTTGCAAAAGCCCGCGCGTCAGCAAGGGCGATACGCGCAAGCAGTGATAACGAGCGAGCAAAAAAAATATTCGCGCACTTTATATCGCCCTTGCTAACGCGCGGGCTTCTGCAAAAGAGCTTCAACCGCCGAATACGGATCGATCTTTTTCTCGGCAATTTCGCGCGCAAGTTCTTCGAGCCTGTCGCTGGTGCCGTTTCGATTCAAAAGATCGGCAAGCAGCCGTTCCTGCAAAAGTTCCGTCAGCCGCCAGCGTGCAATTTGCCTTCGCCGTTCGCTGTTGCTAGAGCCGGAAAGTTGAAACTCGGTATATGCTTCGATTGCAGTTGAAAGATCTTCAATTCCCTTGTTTTCGGTAGCGATGGTTTTTATTATCGGTGGATTCCACATATCCGGACGATGAGCGAGCGAGAGCAGAGTTTCGAGTTCTTTTTGCGTCCGCAAAACGCCTTCGCGGTCGGCTTTGTTAATCACAAAAACATCGCCGATCTCCATTATCCCGGCTTTTATTGCCTGAATATCATCGCCCATTCCGGGAACAAGCACAACGACCGAAACATCCGCCGCCTTTACGATCTCGACCTCGTCCTGTCCGACGCCGACCGTTTCAACGATCACTTTATCGAAACCCGCGGCGTCCAAAATCGCCACCGCATCCACCGTCGCACGCGACAAACCGCCAAGATTCCCGCGAGTCGCCATAGAGCGGATAAAAACATTTTTGTCCAGCCCGAGCGACGCCATCCGAATCCGGTCGCCAAGAATAGCGCCGCCCGAAAACGGACTCGAAGGATCGACACAAACGATCCCTATCTTCTCACCTTTTTCTTTGTAATAAAGCGCAAGTTTATCGACCAGCGATGACTTCCCCGCTCCCGGCGCGCCCGTGATGCCTATCACAACAGCATTTCCGGTCTTCGGAAAAACGGCTTTCATCAATTCTGCCGCGCCATCGCCGCCGTTTTCAACCAGCGTGATAGCCCGAGCGACCGCTCGCGGTTCACCTGATATGAGTCTCTTTGCTATCTCGCTAGCTGGCATTGCAAATCTTGAGAACCGTTATTTTCTCATTCTTTAATGCGAAAACAAAAAAGGCGGGCCGAATTTCAATTTATGGTTTGACGAAGCGGGGGCAAGCCCGCCTTCCTTACTGCGACTGGTTAAAATACTTCGATTCAATGAGCAGTTGTTCATTACACGAAGTAAGGAAGGCGGGCTCGCCCCCGCTTTTTATTTTTCTAAACTATTATCGAAATGTTTTCGATACTTAGATTTATCTTTTTTCGCTACATCTCGCCTTCATCGGCCGACGGGCCGTAGATCGAGGGAACGGCGATGTCGTTTAGACGCAAATAGACCGAAAGCTGGCCGCGATGATGAACAAGGTGATTTATCGTTTCGCGGCAAACCTCGCCTTTTGTCGTCTCCATGTAGATGGCGTCGCCGTTTCTCAGCTTCCAGCTTTGCGAGAAAACCGAGTCGTCCGCTTTTTCCAGCGACGCAATTCCGGCGGCGTATTTTTTATCAAACCAAGCGACTAGATCGTCGGTCGTTTTCGGATCGGGCTGTTCGTAGCTTTTGGCGAAATCCAATTCGTCGTGATCTACCATGAGAACAAACCAGCCGAACATATCGGCGACTAGCCCGGCAAGACGCTTCATCGTCATCGACTTTTCGTGCGGTTTCCAATCGAACGTTTCCGGCCCGATGCGTTCGAGCATTTTTTTCGCAGAAACCGATTCCTTTTTCACTTCCCTTGCAAATTCCTTGCCTTTTGACATACAGACCTCCTTGATATCAATTTACATCTCGCCTTCATCGGCCGACGGGCCGTAGATCGAGGGAACGGCGATGTCGTTTAGACGCAAATAGACCGAAAGCTGGCCGCGGTGGTGGACGATATGGTTCATCACGAACGAACGCATAACGGCGATTTTCGGCATCGTAAAATACACGGTTTCGCCGTTTCGCATCGTCCAATTTTCCATAAAAACGTCATCGCTCGTATTCCTCAATACGTCGATCGCCTCGGCGACGTTCTTATCGAAAAACTCCAGCAATTGTTCGTTCGTTTGCGGCTCAAACGGTTTGTAATCCATTTTGGCAAAATCCAGTTCTGCCTGCTGCAAAGTTGCGGGCGTCCAATTGAACATCTCCGCGATATGCGACGCAAGACGGCCGAATTCCATCGATTTTTCATGCGGCTTCCACGCGAATTTGTCGGCCGGTACACGCTCAAGACAGGTTCTTGTCGTTTTTGCCTCATGCTCCATTTCGCCGATCAAAGCGGCACTGATATTATTCGAAATTGCTGCACTGCTTGTACTCATAAGTTTTCTCCTCAATTTAGATTTAGTCTGGATGATGATAATAGCGCATTCGTTTCATGGATGCAACATGAAACGAAACAAATTCTTAAAGAGTGGTTCATAACAAAGTCATCGCTTAGGACCCAAAACGCGCCGCTTCGTAATCACCATCGCTTTTTAAGGCAACGCCAAATACGACTTTGCTTTGTCTAACTCGAAAATGTGAATAACGGTAGAATAGCGCCTAAGCAAATCTTCTATTGTTAGAACCGTGCAATTACCAACACGGAGCCTGACGACTTTCGGCGGATGTCCAAACAATAAGCTGCGCTGTTGAAAATCCAAGTCCATTGAATCAATCACGAAACCGTTTTCTTGTGCGTAATTCCAAATATCTATATCTTGAGACCCTTTCATTCCAACTTCGCGTATGTGCTGGCTGTTGGGATAAAGATCGACCAGTTTATTTGGCAGTCTCCAAGACAAGTTTTGGTCAAACAGCAATTTCATATTGCGGCAAAACCGCAAGGCGGCGTTCACGATCAGCCGCAAACGCCAAACACGCTCGAATGTCTTCAAGCGTTAGATCGGGAAAATCGTCCAAGATCTCTTCTTCCGACATTCCGCTCGCCAGATATTCATGCACATCTTGAACCGTCATCCGCAACCCGCGAATACAAGGTTTACCGCTTCGTTTGCCGGGTTCAATTGTAATAATATCTCGGTAATCCATAATTTCTAATAGTAACAGCAAAAAGAAACTTTCTAACAAAAAAAGTAAGACTGATACAAGATTAGTTGGAACCCCATAAAGTTTCGCATCTCTTAAATTTTTCGTTTAAGTTCATGCTGTTAGAAGCTGCTTCGCAATTACGAGGCGTTGGATCTCGGATGTGCCTTCGCCGATAGTGCAGAGTTTTGAATCACGCCAATATTTTTCCGCTGGGTAGTCTTTTGTATAGCCGTAGCCGCCGTGAATCTGGATAGATTCTTCTGAGACGCGAACGGCGGTTTCCGACGCATATAGCTTCGCCATCGCAGATTGCTGAGTTACAGGTTTGCCGGCATCTTTGGTCGCCGCGGCCTGTAAGGTAAGAAGTCGCGAACATTCGATTTGCGTCGCCATATCGGCCAGCTTGAACTGGATCGCCTGAAATTCCGAAATCGGCTTGCCGAACTGCTGTCGCTCTTTCGCATATTTTACGGCAACTTCATAGGCACCCTGCGCGATGCCGACCGAGAGTGCAGCGATCGAAACACGCCCGCCGTCGAGCACTTTCATCGCCTGCAAAAACCCCTCACCTTCCTTGCCAAGAAGATTTTCTTCAGGGACGCAGCAATCTTCGAATACAACCGACGAGGTTTCCGACGCTCGCATTCCGAGTTTGTTTTCCTTCTTATCGCCCCGAAAACCTTCCATCGATTTATCGAAGATAAACGCCGATATACCGCGATTTCCCTTCGATTTATCCGTAACTGCGACAGCGACCAGTGTTTTGCAGGCGAGCGCATGCGTGATGAAATTTTTCGAGCCATTCACCTTCCAGCCGCCGTTGCTTTTTATCGCATTCGTTCGCGTACCGGCCGAATCCGAACCGGCTTGCGACTCCGTCAAGCCCCATGCGCCGAAAGATTCGCCCTTTGCAAGCGGCACAAGATATTTCTGTTTCTGTTCTTCAGTTCCGAATGTATAAATGTGATTTGAACAAAGCGAGTTATGCGCCGCGACCGAAAGCCCGACCGACCCGCATACGCGACCGATCTCTTCGATGATCGTTGCGTATTCGACGTATCCCATTCCTGCGCCGCCGTATTCCTCGGGGAAAATTACGCCCATAAGCCCAAGCTCGGCCAATTTCGGCCGCAATTCCTCGGGAAAATGCTGCGTCTCGTCCCATTCCATAACGTGCGGTCCGATCTCGCTTTCCGCAAATTCCCGCACGCTATATTTGATCTGACGCTGTTCCTCGTTTAGCTCGAAATCCATATGTATAAGTAGATATTATAATGCCATAATACTCACAATATGACAAACGCTTGAACCGTTGCGAAAAGAGACCAACGGATTGTAATTATTCGTTATTCGTTTTTCACTATTCCGGAGAAGATATTTCTTTGCTTTGAATTGCGTTAAACTTAAACGATGGAAATGAAAAAAAACCTGCTTTTGACGGAACAGGACATTGCCGATCTTTTAAGTAAGACAAAACGAATCGCCGTGCTTGGAATAAAACCGGAGACACATAGCTCGCAGCCGGCGTTTTATGTTCCGAAGTATATGCAGAACGTGGGATTCGAGATAATTCCCGTGCCGGTTTATTATCCCGAAGTAACTGAAATTTTGGGTGCTAAAGTCTATCGCGATTTAAGCGATGTGCCGGACGAGATCGATATGGTCAATGTGTTTCGATTGCCGCACGACATTCCTAAACACACTGACGAAATTTTGGCAGCAAAGCCAAAGTCGGTTTGGTTTCAGCTTGGGATCAGAAATGACGAGGTCGAGGAAATTCTTGCGAATGCGGGCATCAAAGTCGTGCAGGACCTTTGTTTAATGGTCGAGCACCGCGCTTTAGTAC